>CAZAFS010000178.1:0-6477 GCA_964484165.1 uncultured Opitutaceae bacterium
TTTTCGGCGCGATTCGCTTCGACCCGCAGCTGTTCAATCGCCGCGATTTTCACACCAGCATCAGGGTGAAGTTCGAGCACGGCGACATCAGCGCGGACCGGCCGCGCATCGTCCCGCCGGAGGACAGGATCACACCGTGGTTCCGTCCGATCGACACGACCAGCCTGAACGGTGGCATGGGCAAGCTTGCGGCGCCGAATGGCTACACGGTCGGCTCAGCCCAAGCGACCTTCAGTCCCTGGTTGGGCGGCTACGCCAACCAGCAACAACCCATCTGGTTCATCGACGGCATGAGCAACCAGCTCTACCGGATCTACGGCGGATACGTTAATACGGGTGCGCTCAATGCCGCCGGAGTTCCCCAGGGCGCCGGCGTCAATCTCGTCGGTCAAAGGTATGCGGACGCCTTCTCTGATCTCACCAGCTTAAGTACGTATGCCATCAACGCGAAGCTGCCCAATTACCAATACGGCCAATACCGAAACGCCTCGCTGCAGGACCCGTCGGTTTTCGATTTCTATCACAATCTGATCGACGGTCCGACCGCGTCTCAGTTCGAAAAGTGGAATGCCCTCAACCTCGACCTCCAGCAGACGTTTTGGGACGATCGCCTGGGCGTCCAACTCACCGACGACCACCAGAAATACAAGCGGGGCGGTCAGAACCTCATCGGCGGCCCGAACAGCAACAACCCGTCCATTAACATCGATCTGCTGCAAAACTTTCAAGACTACGTTGTCGGACCCACCAACGCCAGCAATGGCAACGTCGCCAATCCCAACTTCGGCCGGCCCTTCGTCGCCGCTGGTCCGGGCGGCGGCACTTCCTACGACAGTGACCGCAAGTATGTCCGCGGATCGCTCTTTGGCGAGGTTCGGGCCTCGGATTTCTTCGCCCCGGACAGTTTCCTCGCGAAGTTGCTCGGCCGGCACGTTTTCAACGGTGTCTATAGCGACGAGAAATACCACACCGAAAACCTGAGATGGCAGATGTATGCCAACTCCGAGGCTTACGCCGCCTACAAGCTTCAGGGGAATCCCGACGGCATCACCAATCTCCCGCCGATCGCGGTCCTTTACCTCGGTGGGTCGATGGCCAACGCGTCGTCGGCGGCCAACGCTAATCTTGCGGGCCTCTCCAATGTGACCCTGCAGGATGGCAATATCTATCAGTTTGATTCGACCTGGAGGAGTCCGACGGGCGTCAACTTTGCCGACACGTGGAACGTGCCGACGAATTTGCAGACTATCTTCAATGGAGCCCCGGTGATAAACACCACAACCGGCCTGCCCTATGCCCAACTTACGCAGGTTTCGAATCCCGCCAACTACGTCGGCTGGAACAATAACTTCCATGATACCCTGCTGCGCTATGATAACGGCGCCGATAAGAGTCTCCTCACGTCAGCCAGCCTGACCTTGCGCGAGACGAAATCCTATGCCGGTTCCTGGCAGGGCCACCTATGGAACGACGCCATCGTGCCCACCGCCGGCTGGCGCTACGACGAGGTCAAAGGCCAGGGCGTGACCGCTCAGACCCTCTCGGGGGCCGTCAATCGCGGCGCGTTGAATTTGGCCCCAACCGGCTCCGCCGCCTCCCAGCCTTATAAGCTTCCGGACGAGGCCGGCCCGCTCAACGCGAATCAGACCCGCTCGGATTTCAAGGCTCACTCCACTGCCGGCGGCGTGGTCGTGCACTTGAACAAGTTGCTCGGCGGGCGCGACTTCCTGCCGTTCAACATCAGCCTGTCGTATAACAAGTCGAGCAACTTCCAGGTCACGGATGCACGCCGCGACATCTACGGCAATAATATCGCCAACCCGACCGGCGCCACCAAGGAATACGGCCTCCTGCTCTCCACGAAGGACGGAAGGGTTTCCTTCCGCGCGATGAAATATGACACCAAGTTGGTCGGCGCCACCCTCTCGGGATTCGACAACAGCGGCATCTACAACACCATCCGGGATGCCCTGAATTGGCGCAATATCAAGGTCTACTACATGTCGGCCTATGCCTGGTCCACGGGTGGACAAACGAACGTCGCGAATTACTCGGGGAATCGGTATATTTGGGACGCGGTCTATGTGGATAATACGAGTGGGCGGCCGGTCGCTTCGGGCGCCCTCGCTACGGGGCCCGCCAATTCCCATTTGGAAACGGCGGCGCAAGCCGCGACGCGCCGCGATGCTGCGATCCAAGCCATTAATGACATGCAGGTATGGCTTGCGGGCAAAGGCTACTTCCAGGCGTGGAACTACGGCGTGGGCCCGACGACGCAGGCGGCGTTGCAGACTCGTGGCCAATATGAGACCAGCCCCACCCTGCCCGATCCGGCGAGCGTGTATGACTATCGCACCGCCCCGCTGCTGCAGGGCTTTGCGGTGACCGCTGACACCCAGTCGAAGGGCTATGAGTTCGAACTCACGGCAAATCCGACTCCCAATTGGCGCGTCGCCTTCAATGCCTCGAAGACCGTGGCCGTTCGCACCAACGTCGGCGGCCCGGTGCTGGATCAATTGGTGGCCTACATGGATACCCTGATGGGCGGGCCCGCCGGTGATTTGGTCCGGTTCAACTCCGACTATTCTGCCGGGAATGAGCTGCGTCAGGACTGGCTCGGCTGGCGCGGCCAATACACGCTGCTGAAGCTGGGCGAAGGCTCCGCCGCGCCCGAGCTCCGCAAGTGGCGGTACAACGTCATGACGAATTACTCGCTCAGCCGGGGCTCCCTCAAGGGCGTCGGCGTCGGCGCGGCCTATCGCTGGCAGGACAAGGTCGTTATCGGCTATCCGGTGATTCCCGGCACCGGCGTCCTGGCGAACTTCGACCTGAGCAAGCCCTACTACGGTCCTTCGGAGGACGCGCTCGATCTGTGGCTCAGCTACGAGCGGAAGATCACGAGTAGGATCGACTGGCGAATCCAGCTCAACGTCTACAACGTCGGAAAGAAAGACGCGCTCATCCCGATCTCCGTCCAACCCGACGGCCATACGTGGGCGAGCGTGAGAATCGCCCCGGTCCAGGAATGGGCGCTGACGAACACGTTCAGTTTCTAGGTTGCCGGGAGAGCCTCTAACGAGGCTGCGTTAGCTCCGAGGCCCCGCAGAACCCTGCGGGGCCTCTTCTTTTTCGCGAGGTGTGGAACCCACCGCACGGGGCGCGGCAAATTTCTCCTCCGCCTAGGGGCCCATCGCGCGGAGTCGTTCGATCCCCTCGCGCGCCAGTTCAAAATCAGGCCGGATCCTCAAGGCCGCTTCGAAATGAGCCCGCGCCCCCGGCATCCGCCCGGGAATCTGCGACTGGAGCAGGCCGGGGTCGTCGTGCGCCATCGCGCAGCCGGGATTCCGCGCCAACGTTTCCTAAGCGAGCGTCTGGGCGTCGCGACGCCGGTGGCACCACCCACCGGCGTCTTACTGGTAGCTCCGGTTGGTGCGGTACCCGTTCTTCCAGCTCACCAATTTCCCGTCAAAGACGAGCAATTGCAGTTCCTCCTCCACCGTGCGCGATTCCTGATCATACACCGGCGCTGGCATCGTACCCTGTATCCCGGTGAGTGGATTCATGACCGGCATATCCTGCGTCCGGGCGGCAATTACGTCCACCTCCTTGGAAACCGTACGTCGATAGGTCCAGATCTCCGCCGGACCTTGGGACGAGACCATGGGGCGGACCGCCGCCGGCTGGCCGAGGAGCGTCCGCACCTGATCCGCCGTCATGTTCACCGCCAAAGAGCGCCAAGGATCAGGTCCCTCGGCCGCCGGCGGTGCGGTGGCACAGCCGGCGAAGGCCAGCGCCGCCAGCACCCACCCGAACCGCGCACGCCGAGAATGCATATCATGGAGTAGAACACCGGCACGGCTGGCAGCCCTTCAAGCCTGGTTTTGCCGTCGCCCGGTCCCGCCGCCGGGGCGCGGCCCCAGTCCGTGGTGGAGGGGGTCTATTGTTAGACTGCCGCGACTTTTGTGCACGATGCGCCGGCCCGGGAAAATATCCCCGGTCAAGTTCTCGCCCTGCCAATCCGGCCCAGCTTTCATCCCCGGCCCATGGTTCTTGCTGCGCACGCGCGGCCTCTGAAAGCGCCACCGACCCCAACTTGAATTACCTGCCTGCGGGCGCTACCGTGATCTTCGCCCCAGCGCCTGCCGCTTCATTCCGTCGCCCCTGAACCGCCCTCCTTATGTCTGCCTCCCCTGCCTTTTCCGATCCCGCGCGGCCCGTGGCAGCCCGCATTGAGGATCTGATTTCGCGCCTGACGGTGGCGGAGAAAATCAGCCAGCTCATGCACGACAGCCCGGCGATCGAGCGCCTCGGGGTGCCGGCCTACAACTGGTGGAACGAGGCCTGCCATGGCATCGGCCGCAACGGCCGCGCCACGGTTTTTCCCCAGGTCATCGGCCTGGGCGCCACTTGGAACCGCGCCCTGCTCCACGAGGTGGCCACAGCCATTTCCGACGAGGCGCGCGCCAAGCATCATGCCGCCATCGCGGCCGGCCGGCGCGGCCAGTACCAGGGCCTCACGTTCTGGACGCCCAACATCAACATCTTCCGGGATCCGCGCTGGGGGCGCGGCCAGGAGACCTTCGGCGAGGATCCGTTCCTGACCGGCGAACTCGGCGTCGCCATGGTGCGCGGCCTGCAGGGCGACCATCCCCACCTGCTCAAGACCGCCGCCTGCGCCAAGCATTTCGCCGTGCACAGCGGCCCCGAGGCCGAACGCCACGGCTTCAATGCCCGGCCCACGCCCAAGGATCTCGCGGAAACCTATCTGCCCGCCTTCGAAAAACTCGTGCGCGCCGGCGTCGAGGCGGTCATGGGCGCCTACAACCGCACGCTCGACGAGCCCTGCTGCGCCAGCCGCCGCCTGCTGGTCGACACGCTGCGCGGCCGCTGGGGCTTCCAAGGCCACGTCGTCAGCGACTGCGGCGCCATCGCCGATTTTCACGAGCACCACCGCGTCACCGCCGGCGCCCCCGAGTCGGCCGCCCTCGCCGTGCGCATGGGCTGCGACCTCAACTGCGGCTGCACCTACAACGCGCTGTACGACGCGATCCAGCGCCACCTCATCTCCGAGGCGGAGATCGACACCGCGCTGCGCCGCCTGCTGTCCACCCGCTTCCGCCTCGGCCTGTTCGACCCGCCCGAGCGCGTCCCTTGGGCCGCGACCCCGCCCTCGGTCATCGACTGCCCCGAGCATCGCGCCCTCGCGCGCCGGGCGGCCGCCGAGTCGATCGTGCTGCTCAAGAACGCGGACGGCATCCTCCCGCTCCGCCGCGATCCGGCCAGCCTGCTCGTCGTCGGGCCGCACGCCGCCAGCGGCGACGTGCTCCTCGGCAACTACTACGGCGTCAGCTCGCAGCTGGTCACGCTGCTCGAGGGCATCGTCGAGCGCGCCATCGAGGGCACGCAGATCGAGTACCGCGCGGGCTGCCCGCTTAACCAGCCGCCCACGCCCGGCATCGACTTCACCTTCCAGACCGCCAAGGCGGCCGAGGTCGTCATCGCCGTCCTCGGCCTCGACCACACGCTCGAGGGCGAGGAGGGCGACGCCGTCGCCTCCACGTCGGGCGGCGACCGCGCCGCGATCGAACTGCCGGCCTGCCAGCGGGAATTCCTGCTCGAGCTGCGCAAGCACGCCAAGAAGCTCGTGCTCGTGCTCACCGGCGGGAGCGCCCTCGCCGTGCCCGAGGCTCACGCGTGTTGCGACGCGGTTTTGCAGGTGTGGTATCCCGGCTGCGAGGGAGGCCGCGCCGTCGCCGACGTGCTCTTCGGCGAAGTTTCGCCCTCGGGCCGACTGCCCGTCACGGTGCCGTGGCGCACAGCCGACCTGCCGCCCTTGGCCGACTACCACATGCGCGGACGGACCTACCGCTTCGCGGAGATCGAGCCGCTCTACCCCTTCGGCTTCGGCCTGAGTTACGCGCGCTTTGCCTACGGCCCGCTCGTCCTGAGCGCCGGCACGCTGGCTTCCGACCAAGAGCTGACCGTGCGGACCACCATCACCAACTCCAGCGCCCGCGCCGCCCACGAGACGGCGCAGTGCTACCTCGTCCCGCCGCGCATCTGGCCGGATGCCCCGCGGGCCACGCTGATCGGTTTCCAGAAAGTCCCCGTGCCGGCCTACGGCCGGATCGAGGTTGAATTCAAGCTCGCGGCCGACCTGTTCCGCCAGGTCGACGGAGCCGGCGCGCGCGTCTGGGTGCCCGGCCGCTACGGCGTGGTGGTCGGCGCGGCCTCGCCCGGTCCGCGCGCGCAGGCGCTCGGCGCCCCGGCCCCGGCCACGGCCGAGGTCAATCTGGTGTAGCCGGGCCGGCTCCGGACGGGCATCCGTGGCTGTTTGACCCAGGCGGAACGTTGTCGGGCGGGGTCGTCCCAAGCTTCCAGATACGAGCGCTCCGTTCCCTCCGTTACCTTCTGTCAAGAACGTCCGGACGCCGAGATCGGGCTTGTCTCGGATTGTCCGCGCGCATTGCCTGACGC
>CAZAFS010000179.1:0-6431 GCA_964484165.1 uncultured Opitutaceae bacterium
CGCCGTGTTGGTTTTCTCCGTTCCGCTGCATGAGAAACGCTGGACCAGTTTCGATGTTTGCGTCGGACATGCCCGGCGCTACGAGCCGGCGGCCCTGCGAGCGCGGATGGAGGACCACGGCCTGACGCTGGTCAAAAGCGCGGCGTTCGGCATGGCCCCAAGAAGCCCGCGGCTGCTGAAGTTCGGCATGGACTCTCTGGCGAAGCACCGGACGGTGGCGCTGCGTTTGTACAATTGGGTGTTCATGCCCCTGGGCCTCCTTTTTCAGAAACGACTGAAATTTGGCCCGGGCCTGATCGACACCACGGGCCTTGCCGGAATCCTGCTGGTCTGCCGGCGCCGTCGGCGCCTTCCCCCCACCCCCGGCCCCTAGGCGGAAAATATCTGCACGCAATTCCGGGGAACGAATGGCTGCGGACCTCTGAATCCAATCCGAACAAACTCAAGCAAGCCAGTCGGTGAAGGAAGCGATCCCCTCGAATAGTCTACATGGTGAAGTCCCACATAAGCAGCGTTGACGCAGGTTCGAGCGAATCCAGGGCGCGTCGTAGTCTAGATTCAGCTTGCTCCACTTGCTTCACCTACGTTTGGGGGTGTCTGGCGATCACCATGAAAAGGTATCTCTGACTGGAGTTTCGAACGTCGCCTCAGGCCGGCCGCATGGCGATGGGTGTCATCTGGCTGGTCCGCCGCGAACGGCTGGAGGCGTCGATTCCGGGGGCGGCCGCCCCCAAAGGCCATCCAGCATCCAAGCCGGAGGTGGCGAGGGTGGCAGCGGCTCCGTCGGGAGTCGATCGGCGCACATCTGCAGCACCTCGATGGCGTTGAGGCATCCCTGGGCGGTGCCGTTCGTGCAGACGTACGGGCTTTCCACGATCGGATTCAGCACGTCGGGACCCTTGACCTCGTCGGTCTTGAGCGGTCCGTCGTCCATCCAGGGGAACTCCAGCTCAATGGCGCGTTTGGCGAACACGGGATTGCCGGTCTTTAGGTAGGCGTAGGCCGCCAAGCACGGTCCGCTCAGCCCTGTGTCGAGGTACTTGCCATCAGCGCCCTCGGTCCCGGTATTCATGTCCTTCCGGATGATTTCCTTCATCTGCTCTTCCGACACGCCCTGCGGCGTGGGACAAAGGCGGCAGTATTGCAGCCACAGCTTGTCCCAAACCGGATCATCGAGCAACGGGTTGAGTTCGAAGATCACCTCGGCGCCGCCCATGATCGTGGCCAGGCCGTACGCCCCCACGCCCTCGGAGGGCTGGGAGAGCTTCCCGGTGGCGGGATCAAAGCCGAATACGAAACTCCTGCCCGAGCGCAGGCCGAAGGGCATTTTCTCCAAGCTGTTTACCCCGGCAAAAATCAGATCGCGCCACTTGGGGTTGTTCGTGCGCTCCCACTCGGCCATCCAGTTGCCGACGAGCGCAAACCAGTCGGGCCCGAGCCGCAAGTGGGCCGGGGCTATGGCGCTCTCATTTGAGGTGATCGGAGTCTGCACGCGCAGCGGGTCTAACCTGGCAATGGCTTGGGCGGCAGAGTCGGCCTCCATGTGCATGATATCGCCGAGACGCTCATCGGTGGTCAGATAGTAATCGAAACGGTCGAAGGCCGCTTGGCTGATGCGCACTTCCTTGGCGCCGTCGCCCCAGTGGCGCACGTTGTGGCGCGAGCCCAGGCCCTTGAAATGGCCGAGGTGGTAGGTGTCCACCTCGCTGTTGTGTCGCGTCATGGCTGCGGCCATGCGGAAGATGTCGGCCCGGCCCGTGCGGAGAAAGCTGTACCAAAGCCACATGGGCGAGCCCAGCTCGGTATTGTCCCACGCCATGCCGCCGAGATCATAGCACCACACATGGCGCACCGGTTCGTATTGGTGCATGATGTCGCCAAAATCCCAGAATCCGTACCAGTTGCGTTCCTCGACCTGCGTCTCGTAATAGGAGATCAGCGAATCGAGATGCTCCTCCACCGCCCGTTTGAAGGGCGTCGAGCGGTCGGGCAGGCTCCAGATGCCGAAGACGCCGGTGGAATGCAGGTATTCCGGCGTGCAGACTAGCAGCGGCGGCTGTGCCCCCGCCTCCGCCATGTGCGCCGAATCCTCCTTCGTCGAAATGTCACCTGTCGGGTAAAGGGTAAGCTCACTGGTGCGCGCCACTCCCTCCGGCGTACTGAAACCCTCCTGCACACTCTCATAAAGCGAGCTCATGCCGTGCGCCTTGGTGTCGTAGTGGCGCATGTCCATCGCGGGCGCCTCCGGCGACCATAGCCAGACGGTCAACTGCGCTTCTCCGCTCGAGGCCTTTTCGACCTCGAGAGACGATGGATAGGCCTGCCAGAAATGCTCCAGACTGACCCCGAGACCGCCGCTGACGTCGCCGACGAACACCAGACCCGAGGCGCGGCGGCCAGCACCGGCCGCCAGCCAGCAGCTTTGCGGATTGGTGCGCTTGACGATGGTGAATCCGTCGGCATTCGGTTGGGTCAGCTTGTAGCCGTCCCATACCGTCCAGTCCGCCAGCAGATCCTTGGCCCGGCGATCGGGGGCTTGGCCCAGGCCCGCGTTATATGTCGTCGGTGCTGTGTTCGGGCTCTCGGTGAACTGGTCTAAATTGGGCACGCGTTTGCCCGCGACTTGGTCGGGAAAGTAATCCTCTCTACGGTTGAATGGCTCCCCGTGACCCGGCTTGGCCACAAAGTGGTCTGGGCGGCCCACCATCGGCTGGACCGGCTCGGACCACAGTCCCATGCCCTCGCCGGAGAAGCGCACTTGGCGATTCTGCGTTTCCTCGCGAAACGGCACGGCAAACGTCACCGCCAGTCCGCGGATAAAATCCTGCTGCGGATTCCCGTCGTACGTGATCGTGTGTACCATGCGGATCGTCGTCTGCCCGGCATAGAAATAGAGGCGCACGTCGAACGGCAGCCACTGCCGCGCGCCATCCTCGGCCTGGTGCACCCCCGCCAGCTTGAGCACCGCGCGCACCGGGCCCGACTGCTCCAGTGTCACCTTAGTCACCGTGCTGATATACTCCTGCCGCGAGACAGCTCTCGCCGGATCATCGGCGGGGCCGTCCTGCAGGATGCAGACGAGCCGGCCGTTTCGCGCCACCACGTGGCCGTTCACCGACAACGACCGGACGATTCCGCCGCCCCATTTGTCGATGATCGCCTGCAACGGTCCCGTGTTGATCTGATAGGTCGTGGCACTCTCAGCGACCTGCACGGTCGGGCCGGCCGGCGCGGCCTCCGAAGGCGTCGCGGACGCCGCCTGGTTCGCCGGAGCCAGGGTCAGCGTCTCGGTCGTGCCCGTCGGCACGCAGGTGGCAAAGCCGGTCCATTTGATCGATCCATCCGGCCAGTAGGCCAGCGTCCAAGATTGCAGCGGCAACACCTGGTCGCTGGCGGTGGTCAGGGTGAAGGCTTGGTTCTTGCTCACCGCGCCCCGCGGCCACGGCACGCCCCAACTCACGCCGGTCGGCAGCGCCGGCGCGTTGTGGCTGAGCCAGTGGAGGGTGACGGGCTGCGCCGGTTCCGCGGCGCCGGCCACCAAGCAGATCAGAGGAAATGGGCGAACGAAACGCGCGGCGGCATGGAGCAGACTCCGCAGATGCGCCACGGCACGAAAGCGGTCGATGGGATGAGACATAAATGACGAAGAGTTAAATAGCGCCCGCGCCCCCCCGGCTGCCCAAGCCGGGAGATTCGGGATTCAGGAGCCGGACGGTGGCGCGTCCGGATTAGAGCAACTCGAGAACAACGATTGATTTGGACGGCAGACAGACTTTCAGTTTGCCGGCCTCGAAGGAATTGTGGGCGCTCATCGTCGATGCCGCAAACAGCGCGGACACGAGAATAACGGCTTGCAGGAGAGGAAGCGCCATAAGCATAATTCGGCTCATCGATATAGCCTGGGCCGTCATTCTTGGTCATGGCGTCTTCGGGTTACCCCTCAAGACGCCTTCGCAGAGGATTTCTACTAAAACGTTCTTTGGGGGTTGTTCCTCACCCACAAAATCGTGCGACCATGGGGATCAAGGCTTCGCGGGACCGACTTATTCATGCCATTTAAAGGCTTTCGTCGGCCACCGGCTGGTCGTGATGGGTGTCAGGCACGCCGGGGCACGACTCCACGGCGATTCCAGCGACGTTTTTCAGCATCATGGTTGAAACGCCGGCCGCCGGCTTCGCTTTTACATGGTCAAACTCAGCGTCGCCCACGTCGTCGAGGATGATCGGCGGGCGGAGGTCCCGCGTCAGCGCGCGCAGCTCGACATGATCGACGTTAAGGCCCTGCACATGGCGGGCAAACATGCCCCAAGAGGGCAGGACGCCAATCTGGCCGGGTTCCGGATAGGCTTTTTCCTCTTCCGGCACCATACGCGCCGCCTGCTCCTTCGTTCCGCCGCCCTCGTATTCGATCGAGATGTGGCTGAGCGTCAGGTCCTGAATCGGGTGACCGGGAATGCCGGCGATGAGGATGCCCTGTTCCCAATTCACGTCGGTGGCCACGATGTTGCTTATCACGACGTGACGCACAACGCCCACCGGCGGATTGTTCGGCCCGCGCAGGCGGGCGCCGAGGCGGATGAAAATCGGGGCGTTGGCAATGTGGCGCATGACCAAGTTCGACACGATGACGTTCTCAAAATCGCCTCCGTCCACCTCCTCCAGGGCCAGGCCCAGGCAATAGTCAAAGACGCAGTTGCTGATCGTGATGTTTTTGAAGCCGCCGTTGGCCTCGGTGCCGAACTTGATACGGCCCGTCGGGACGCCGGATTTATTGGGCTGGTAAGTGCCGTCAAGCAGCGTCCCTTCCTCGAAGCCGCTCACCTGACAGCCCGTGATGGTGACGTTTTCCGTGGCGCGTTTCTCGCCCAAGCCAAAACTGGCCTTCAGGCAGATGCCGTCATCGTTGGGTGAATTGACCGTACAATCGGAAACGCGGACGTTCTGGCAGCAGTCGATGTCCATGCCGTCGCGGTTGGTGTCGATCTTCAGGTTGTCGATGGTCAGGTTGTCGACGCCGGTGACAAGGATGCCAAAGTGACCGCCATGGTAGATCGTGAAGTCGCGCAGGATGACATTGCGGCAGTTCTTGAGGGCGATCGACTTGTTGCCGGCGCCCGCGGGCAGCGAATCCCGTACGTTCGGGTAGCCGAAGGGACCCGGCACGGGATTGCCTACCTGGTCAGGGAGCAAATTGAGGTAGCGCCGCCGCCGGCTGCCGCCGCGGGTCAAGCCCCGGCCGAAGATGCGGCCCGGTCCGAGAATCGCGATGTTCTGCAGATTCTCGCCCCAGATCAGGCTGTTGTGCCAATGGCTGTGGCCGAAATCCTCGTACTGGTCGGTCCCGGGATTGGGCTCGGGGGCGTCGTATCCGCCGGGCTGGCCCACGGCCGGAGGTTCGGCGGCGAGAATCGTCGCTCCCTGATTGAGATAGAGCGCCACGTTGCTCTTCAGGTGGATCGAGAAGCTCGCGTAAAACCCGGCAGGAAAAATGACCATGCCGCCACCGGCGGCCGCCGCCGCATCGATCGCCTTGTTGATCGCATCCGTGTCCAACGTCTTTCCGTCGCCCGCAGCGCCATAGGTACGCACGTTATAGGTAGCGGAGGGGGGCTCAGCTAGGAGCAAGCCGGCACCGACCAAGAACAGGCCAACAAGGCAGAGACGAGGCGGGGTAATCATTCTCATGGTGAAAGCGTGGGACGGTTATAATCTGTTGTCCGGCCTCAACGCGCAACTTTTGACGCGGAAACCGGGTGCTTCTTAGCCACAGGAGTTCAAAGCCCGCCAGGTTGTCACGGGTTCGGCGCCGTAAAGAGGCGATCGTAGTCCCCCCAGCTTGAATTCATGATGTCGATCTTGTACTTGAGCTGGGTCGGCAGGTCGGGACTCAATTTGAAGATGGTCTCTTCCGCCGGAGTGGAGGCAAGATCCAGCAGCGGTAGCCGGGTGCTTCCGAGCAGGCGGCGGAGTTGGATGGTGTTGTCGATCTCCTTGCGCGCGATGGCCATCAGGTCCGTGCGATCCCAACTGCTTTGGGTTCCCAGCACCGGATTCGCCTCGGGTTTGCCGCCGAGGCGCTTTACCTGATCGAGCTGGGCTTGATAGGCGACGACATTGTCCGCCGTCTGCATCAGGCAATCCAAAACCTCCAGCCGCGTACGCAAAAGAC
The DNA here is from genome assembly GCA_964484165.1 of uncultured Opitutaceae bacterium. GTDB lineage: Bacteria > Verrucomicrobiota > Verrucomicrobiia > Opitutales > Opitutaceae > Fen-1467. The sequence goes on from CAZAFS010000179.1 coordinate 6,170, forward strand.
GCCAGCGTTCGCGCGACGCCGCGTCATTCGCCGCGTCGGCCAGATGGCCGGCATCGGAGATCGCTGTTTGGAGCGAAGGCCTCGCCACTTCGATTACACGCTGAAACAGCAGATGGGCGCTCCACCCTTCGTACATGCGCATCGCTTGAATGTCGGTGAGGTCATCCGCCTGCGTTTCGCCCTTCGCCTGGAACAGATACGGGCGGTAGTAGCTTTTTTCCCCGGGCCCCAGCTCGGACGGAAAGGGTACGAGCGGCCGGTT
>CAZAFS010000180.1:0-6335 GCA_964484165.1 uncultured Opitutaceae bacterium
CGCGCGGAAAGGTCGCCTGGTTGCCGTGACTCATGCCCTGGCCTCCGCCCGCCAGAAGGTTGTAGCCCAGCAGCTCCGCCGGATGGTCCGGATTCGCGACGGCGACGAGGCCGAGGCAGTTGGTGAAAACATCGGTGTCGTTGAGCGGCGGGATGGCAAAGGCCACCTTGAATTTCCGCGGCAGATACTGCCGGCCGTACAACGGATCCTCAAAGGTCGACGGCTGGTCCGGCGCCAGCTTCAGCGGCATCCCTTCCACCCAAATCTCATGATAAGCCCGCGTGGAAGGCAGCAGCGCCGCCGACACCGCGCGCGCATCCGTCAGCACCTTTTCGGCCAGCGCGCTCCGCGCCGGCGTGGGTGGAGCCATCACGTTGCGATTCACGTCGCCGCAGGCCGCGAGGGTCGAACTCAGTGCGTCGTTTATTCCACGCATCAATGGGCCGAGCTCCTTCTTGACGACACCGTGCCATTGAAAGGACTGCCGGGAGGTGATGCGCAGCGTGTCGTTGCCATGGCGCCGGGAAAGTTCGTCGAACGCCAGATATTGCGCTGGCGGAACCACGCCGCCCGGAATCCGGCCCCGCACCATGAAAATGTATTGTTTGCCGGTCTTCCGTTTGTCCCGGTCGTCCTGCTGATAGATGCCGTGAAACTTGAGGAACTGCAGATCGTTGTCCGAAAACCGATCGAGTTCAGGGTTTTTCAGGACCTCGCCGATACTGCCACCAAGGGTCGGATCGCTTTGCTTAAGAAGCTCGACATCAGATACTCCCGCTTGCCGTACCATAGTCATCTGTTACTTTATGTACTTACATAGGTATTATTTGACAGATGTCCAATTGTTTGTTGCCTGAAAGCCGCGGCTCTAATGAACGAATTCGCAGGATCAGTTTCGATTGTCGGTGCCGGCCCCGGAGACCCCGAACTCATCACAGTTCGCGGCCGCGACCGGCTGGTCGCTGCCGACGTCGTCATCCACGACGATTTGGCCGGAGACGCGCTGCTCGCGTACTGTCGACCCGACTGCATGAGAATCCATGTCGGCAAACGCTGCGGCCGGCATGCGTGGACCCAAGAGCAGGTCACCGCGCTGCTGCTCAATCACGCCCGTTCCGGACTCCGGGTCGTGCGGTTGAAGGGCGGCGATCCGTTCATTTTTGGCCGGGGCGGCGAGGAGCTCGCGGCCTTGGCGCGGGAGGGGATTCCGTGTGAAGTCATTCCCGGTGTGACGGCCGCCGCCGCGGCGGGCGCCGTCGCGGGAGTGCCCCTCACCCATCGGGGCCTCGCATCGGCCGTGGTCTTTGTCACGGGACACGAGTGTGCCGGCAAAAACCGGCCCCATGTCGATTGGGCAGCCTACGCACGGCTCGGCGCCACGCTCTGCATCTACATGGGCATGCGCAACCTCGCGGGGATCGTCGAAGAGCTGGCCGCCGGGGGCATGCCCATCGACACGCCGGTCGCCCTCGTCAGCCGGGCCAGCTGGCCGGACCAGACGGTCCGTTTCTCAACCCTTCACGAATTTGCCGCTGAAAATGACGGAGACTTCGCCACTCCGGGTCTCGCCATCATCGGCGAGGTCGCGCGGTTTCCTTCGCTGGTCGGCGAGCTGGCCGCCTCGGCGACCGCGGCAGTTTGACGCGTTCAACCAGGCAATGGCGCACTGGCCATGCCCTGCCGCGCCCGGTCGGCGAGCAGCGGGATGAGCCCCGGGTGGGAACCCACGAGTTCCGTCATCACCAGCCGCAGACCGCGTCGCTGCCGCGCTGCGGTGCAGATGCGTGCGACGTCTCCGTCGGGGCCCGCATGCCGGCCCGGCAACAGAAACTGCATGGCGACGATCACGGACCCGGTGTCCATTCCGGATTCGTCGAGCACCCGCTCGAGCAACGGTTCGTTGAAATCGTATTCCGGACCCGGCCGCCGTTCCATGGACGCCGCGCGCACTCCGCTCATCGCGCGACCCAGGCGCGCAGCCAGTTGGGCGGCGAGATGATCGCGGACCGCGCCGACTGCGCGCACCGGACTTCCGTGGTCCACCAGCACGGTCGTCGGTGGGCCGCTCAGCCCGGCCATCGCGGCCCGGACGCGATCCTCCAGCATGGCCGCCATTCTTTCGTCTGCGCCGGCGTTCAAATCCACCAAGCACGGCGCGCACCGCACCCGCAACCGGGGGAACCGAGCCTGCAGGACCGTCACACATTTGGGCAGATAAACCGTGATGGCTTCGCTCGGTCCGAAAAACAGCGGCACGACCAGAAAACCGGTCTGGCCCTGTTCTGCCCGGCGCGCCAGGGCGGTTTTGAAGATCTCCGCCGGACGCCCCTCGAGGCGTTCCGCCGGCACGGCATCCGCATGCAGCATTGAAACCGGTGCGACGGCGCAACCCAAGGCTTCACCCAGCCGGGCCGCGATCGCCCGCAATCCCAGCGTTGCCGCCGGCTCGAGCGAGCCGTTGTCGACCAACATGACCGTGCCCGGGCGGGAGATCGGATCAGCAGCCATGGTTTGAACTTCGCCGGAGTCCGGCGCAGCCGGCGACAAAAATCGCGGCCGGGATCCCGCGAAAAGCCCGCTGGATTCCGTGCGCTGCTCCCGCCCTCCCCTCACACCACCTTCGCCCACAGCACCTTCAGGTAGCGGCTCTCGAGACAATTGGAGTACACCGGATGGTCCGGGCCCGCGCCGGAGCGCTCGATGATCTGCAGGCGACGGTTGAGCCGGTGCGCCGCCTTGATGACGCGCTCCTCGAAGGTCTCGAGCGAGACCAGCCCGGAGCAGGAACAGGTCACCAGCAATCCGCCCGGCTTCACCAGGGAAACGGCGAGCTGGTTCAGATCCTCGTATTTGCGCAGGCCCTCGGCGCCGCCGGCGGGTTCGCGCGTGAGCACGAACTTCGGCGGATCCAGCACGACCGCGTCCCACTGCTCCCCGTTCGTCTGCATCTGGCGCGCGTACGCAAACGCGTCGGCGTGCACCCAGCGCAGCCGCGCCGACGGCACGCGGTTGAGGTGCTGGTTGCGCCGGGCCTGGGCGACCGCGACCTCGTCGAGATCGACCCCGGTCGCCTCGGCCGCGCCGCCGGTCACCATCGCGCCCAGGGCAAATCCGCCGGTATAGCAGCAGAGATCGAGCACCCGCGCGCCCGCCACCAGCTGGGCGAACCGCCGCCGGTTGTCGCGCTGGTCGCAGAAGAAACCGGTCTTGTGGCCCTGCGCGAAATCCACCTCGAAGCCGACGCCGTGCTCGCGGATCCGGACCGCGGCCGGCGCGTTGGCCGTGAGGTCCTTGAGCAGCGACGGGCGGATGCCCTCGAGGCTGCCGAAATCGTGGTCCACGTGCACATGCGCGTGCTTTGTGCCGCAGAGCTCGTGCAGCAGCGGCAGCCATTGCGGCAGGCGCTGCGCCACGCCGAGGCTGACGATCTCGCAATACAACACCTCGCCGTACCGGTCGACCGTCAATCCGCTCAGTCCGTCGCCGTCGGAGTTGACGGCGCGCCAGGCGTCGGACTGCTCGTCGAGCTTCAGCCAGTCGCGGCGCAGGGCGACCGCGCGCCTCAGGGCGTCGGCGAAATACTCCTCGCCCACCGGCTCGGCGGAATGGCGGACCACGCGCAGCGGGATCTTGGCGCGCGGGTTGTACAGCCCGGCGCCCATGCGCTGGCCGTTCCGATCGTACACCGCGACCAGATCGCCCGGTTTCGCGTCGGACGAGACCTCGCCCAGCATGCGCGGAAAGATGTGCGGCTGAAACGTGACGAACTTCAGCTGCGCCCAGGGCCGCGACCACGGCGTGCGATCGGGTGCCCCCTTGAACTCTCCGGCGGCTTTCGGCATGGTGGGCACGGTAGCAAGCGGTTCCCGGACCGCCACCCCAAAGCATCCCCGCACCGGCCCGCGTCTTTTTTGCATCCAAACGCCGCGCCCACGACACTCACCATTGAAACCAATCATCGCCCATGCCTATCCTCGCCCCCCAGTTCATCGCCATGTCCGGCTTCGCCGCCCTGCTTCACGGCGCCCGTCCGCTCCTGCCCCCGCCATTTCTTGGCCTGATTGATGTCAGCGAGCACGTCATCGGGTTGGTCGCCCTCGTCGGTAGTATGGGTTTCGTCGCCGTCATGGGCGTCGCGGTGTTTTATTTCCAGAGCAAGAAGCGCCAGATGTGGCACGAGACGGCCCGGATTGCGCTCGAGAAGGGCCAGCCGCTCCCGCCATGGCCGAAGACGGACGAGGAGCTCAAACTCGTGCCGCCGCCGGGTGCCTCGCTGGCCGAGTGGGAGGCCATGCGCCGCGCCCGCGAGGTGCGGGGCGGCGTTAAAGGCGGCCTCATCCTGATCGCGGTGGGCGCGGGCCTCTACATCATGATGCAGGGTCAGGGCATCCTCATCGGCGCCATTCCCGGCCTGATCGGCGTCGCGCTGATCGTCAATGCCCTGATTGAGAAATTCGCCGCCGGCAACCGCCCTCCCGGCACGCCGAATTCGTGAGCGTCGAGGACACTGCGCTGATCGCCCGCGTGGTCGCGTCCGACGATCGCGCGGCATTCGGCGAGCTGGTGGGTCGCCACCAGAGCGCGGTGCGCCATTTTCTCCGGCATCTGACACGCGGCGACACCGCGTTGGCCGACGACCTCGCCCAGGACACCTTCGTCCAGGCCTACCGCAGCCTCGCCCGCTTTCGCGGCGACGCCAGTTTCCCGACCTGGCTTCTCGGCATCGCCCACAATCACTGGCGCAACGCCCGCCGCCGGCCGCACGAGGTGCCGCTGCTGCCGGAACACCTCGCGGCCCTCGAACCCGCCGCCTCGCCCGCCGCCGCCAGCGACCTGAAGCACGATCTGGCCGCGGCGCTCGACCACCTCGCGCCGGACGAACGGACTGCGCTCCATCTCTGCTATCAGCACGGGCTGTCCCACGGCGAAGCCGCTCGGGTGCTCGGCTGGCCCCTCGGCACCGTCAAATCCCACCTCGCCCGCGCCAAAGACAAACTCCGTCCCCTGCTCGCGTCATGGAACCCGCAGACCTGAACTCCTCCCCTCCGGACGACGCCCGGCTTGAAGCCTGGCTCCGCGCCCACAGCGCCGCCGCGCCGCTGCCCGACGACGGTTTTTCCGCCCGCGTGCTCGCCGCCCTGCCGGCGCGCACCCATCCTGCCCTGGCGGCCGATCTTCTCGCGGCCCGGCGTGCGGCCGACCGGCGGCGCCGGGCGGTGCACCGCCGCCTTTGTCTTTGCCTGCTCGGCGCGCTGGCCGGCACGGCGTTGGGTGTGATGGCGGACCACGGCGCTTCGCCCGCCGATGTCGGTATCGCCTTCAGCGCGCTGTTGCCGCCGCTGACCGCCGCGTTCGACGGGCTGGCCACACCATCGATTGCCCTCGCCGCGGCGGTGACCGTGGCGTCACTGGTCGTGGTCTACTGGCCGGAACTGGGCCGCCTCCGGCGATTGGCCGCATGAAAAGGCCGACCGGTTTCCGGTCGGCCGGTGGAGCGGGAGTATTCGCTCAGACTCTGCCGCGACCGAACAGGAAATAAAGAATCGTGCCCAGAAACGGAAGCAGGATGATGACGATGATCCAGACAATCTTGTTCGGATTATTGCTCTTGATGCAGTCCACCAAGGCGACGACCCAGAAGATGAAACAGAGAAGGCCAACGAGGTAGTTCAGATTCACGCGAAGCAATGCTACAAGTTTGTCCCGCCCCGGTCGATAGGGCCAACACCTACCCCGCGCACCCGGAGTGATTGGAAAATGGAAAGGCCGCCCGACACACACGCACCGGACGGCCTTTCTTATGCCGAAAGCAATGGCGGTTAAGATACGTCAGGCCACGCGCTCGACGATGAGCGGCGGGGGCGTCGGGCGCTTGGGGGCGAGGCGGTAGGCGCTCTTGAAGTATTCGAGCGCCTGCTCGAGCTTCGCCTCGTCGTTGTAATGGATCATCATGAGCGGCTCGCCCTGCTTCACCTGCGTGCCGACCTTCTTGATCTCGGAGACGCCGACGGCGTAATCGATCTTGTCGTGCGGGTTCTCCCGGCCGGCGCCCAGCAGGTGCACGCCGCGGGCGATCATGGCCGCGTTGATGGTGTGCACGTAGCCGCGCTTCGGGGCCGGCAGCTTGCGGATGTGTTTGGCCGGCGGGAATTTTTCCGGGTGGTCGATGAACGAGGTGTCGCCGCCCTGGGCCCTGACCAGCGCCTTGAACTTCTCCAACGCCGAACCGTCGGTGAGGTGCCGTTGCACCGTCTGCTTGGCCGACAGCGTGGAGCCCGCGACGCCGGCCAGACGCACGATCTCCATGCCGAGCTTGAGCACCAGTTCCCTCGTGT
>CAZAFS010000181.1:0-6316 GCA_964484165.1 uncultured Opitutaceae bacterium
TGGACACGCGCGTGCGGCTCGAGCGCAAGCCCAACACCAACACGGGCAACATCGATATCGAGTACCACGTCGAAGAGAGCGACAAGTTCTTCGTCGAGTCCGTCAAGACCGAGGGCAACGTCAAAACCAAGAACATCGTGATCATCCGCGAACTGGTGCTCAGCCCGGGCGACGTGTTCGACATGTTGCGGATGAAGGCCAGCAAGCTGCGGCTGCAGAACACGATGTTCTTCGAGGACGTCAACCTCACGCCCGAGAGCACGAACATCCCCGGCCGCCGCGACCTCAAGGTCTCGGTGAAGGAGGCGCGCACCGGCAATCTCAGCTTCGGCGCCGGCTACAGCTCGCTCGAGCGCGCGGTCTTCTTCGCGGAGGTCAGCCAGTCGAACTTCGATCTGTTCAACCGCCACTCGTTTTTCCAGGGCGCAGGCCAGAAATTCCGCATCCGCTTCCAGATCGGGTCGCTCTCCAACGAGGTGCTGCTCTCCTTTGAGGAGCCGTGGCTCTTCCAAAAGGAGCTGGCGCTGGGCTTCAGCATCTACCGCACCACCTCGGAGATCAACAGCGCCTTCTACACCGAGATGCGCATCGGCGCCGAGGTCTACCTGCGCAAGCACCTCTTCGAGTACATCGAGGGCCGGCTGTCCTATACCGACGAGCAGATCGACATCTCGGCCGTGGATCCCTCGGCCTCGCCGATCATCAAGGCCCTGGCCGGCCGGACCCGCACGTCCAAGATCGGCGTGCAGTTGTTGCGCGACGTCCGCGACAAGATCGTCAACTCGACCCGCGGCAACCGCATGCAGTTGATCACCGAGCTGGCCGGCGGTCCCCTGGGCGGCACCAACGACTATTATCGCGTGGAATTCCGCGGCTCGGAGTTTCTGCCCGTCTTCCGGACCCAGACCCAGGTGCTCGGCTTGATCGGCCGGGCGGGGGTGGTGGAGAACTACGGCAAAAGCACCACCGTGCCCTTTTACGACCGCTACTTCCTCGGCGGCCCCGACGACCTGCGCGGCTTCGAATTCCAGGATGTCGGCCCGAAGGACTCCTTGGGGGAGGCGTTGGGCGGCAAGACTTACGGCATGTTTACCGCCGAATACTCGCTCGACGTCGTGAAGCCGGTCCGCTTCGCCATCTTCTACGACGCGGGCTTCGTCAACCCGGGGGCGTACGACTTCAGCCCGACGAACTACAATGACGATTTTGGCGTCGGGCTGCGCCTGTTCGTGGCTGGCGCGCCGCTGAGCCTGGATTTTGGTATTCCCCTCACCACGGATAAGCTTAATAAGAAGGGCAACCAGTTTAACTTCTCCTTCGGCACCCGTTTCTAACCACGCCCCCCAACCCCGTTGCTATCGTTTATGAACAGAACGTTGATATCCGCCCTATCCCTCATCGCCTTTGGCGCGGCCGCGCTCGGGCTTTCGGCACAGGAGCCCACCGTGAAGATCATCACGGTCGACATGAGCCAGCTGCTCGACAAACACTTCAAGACCGAGGAGCAGATGGCCAAGCTCCGCGATGCCGAGCAGCAGGCCCAGACCCAGCTCGAGCAGATGGTCAAGGAGGGCAACCAGCTCGTGGAGCAGTACAAGGAGGCTTCAGAGCAGTCGAAGAACACGCTCCTGACGCAGGAGGCGCGCGCGAAGGCCGACAGTGATTCCCAGAAGATGCTGGACGAGATCCAGCGCCGGCAGGCCGACCTGCAGAATTTCCGCGCCACCTCCCAGCGTTCGTTGCAGCAGCGGCTGAACAATTTCCGCAGCCTGCTGCTCGACGAGATCAGCAAGAAGGTGGCCGACATCGCCAAGCACAAGGGCGCCACCTTTGTCGTGGACAAGTCCGGCCCCTCGCTGCTCGGCATCCCGGCGGTCATTTACTCCGATTCGGCCTACGACATCACCGACGAGGTGTTGGCGGAGATCAACAAGGACCGTCCCCCGGCGCCGCCCGCCGCCCCGGCGGCCGCGCCCGCACCGGGTGCGCCCGCGACCGCGCCGGCCCCCACGATCACGAAGGAAACACCCACGGTCACCGTCCCGGGCCTCGCGCCGCAGAAATGACGCGGTCGGGCCGGCCCCCGGCCCGATTCCCCCGACTTGCGCAAACCCCGCCCGGCTTGGGCGGGGTTTTTGCTTTGGATCGGTCGCGAAATTTGCTTGAGTGCGGGGTGACGACACCGGTCGCCCTCCCGCCGTCCGGCCGGGGCGGGACCCGGTTCCGCCGCCGCCCCTTGTCATGCAGCTGTCGTATACACCCGACGAAATCGCCGCCATTGTGCAACCCCGCGCCTCCCGCGGTGCGACCGCCGCCACGATCCATGGCATCGCCGCGCTCGGCCCGGCCGGCGCCGGCGATCTGTCGTTTTTGGGCAATCCCAAGTACAGGGCCGAGGTCGGCCACACTCGGGCGTCCGTGGTGCTGGTGCCGCCGGATTACGCGGGCGACCCGCAGCCCGACCAGCTTTTCCTCGTCGTCGACGAGCCTTCGGTGGCGTTGGCCCGGCTCTGCGCGCGGATCGAGCAGGCCGTGCGGCCGCCGCCGGTGCCGGGCGTGCACACCTCCGCGATTGTCGACCCGGGCGCCCGCATCGCCGCCACCGCCTCGGTCGGTCCGCTGTGCGTGGTGGAAGCCGGGGCCCGCGTCGGCGAACGAACGCACCTCCAGGCCGCGGTGTACGTGGGCCGTGACGCCGCCATCGGCGATGACTGCCAGCTGATGCCGGGCGTGCGGCTTTACGCCGGCAGCCAGATCGGCCGGCGCGTGCGCCTCCACGCCAACGTCGTCATCGGCTCCGACGGCTTTGGCTACGAGTTCGTCGACGGCCGCCACGAAAAGATCCCGCAGATCGGGGTGGCGATCATCGAGGACGACGTGGAGATCGGCGCCGGCAGCACGGTGGACCGCGCGCGTTTCGGCCGGACGGTCGTGGGGGAGGGGACGAAAATCGACAACCTGGTGCAGGTGGGGCACAACGTCACCATCGGGCGGCACTGCATCCTCTGCGCCCAGGTCGGCATCTCCGGCAGCGTCACCATCGGGGACTTTGTCATTCTCGCGGGGCAGGTCGGCGTGGCGGGACACCTCACCATTGGCAAGGGCGCCAAGGTCGGCGGACAGGCCGGAGTCAGGGGGGACGTGCCGGCCGGAAGCTCGGTCAATGGTTATCCGGCCATTCCCATCATGCTGGAGCGGCGCATCGCTGTGCTCAAACAGCGCCTGCCGGAGCTTTTCCATCGCGTGGACGCCTTGGAGGAGCAGGTGGCGAAGCTGGCCGCTGGGTAGCGCCGGGGCGCGCCGCGCGCGCCCGGCGCGCGGGAAGATTCAAGACCCAAGACCGAAGACCTGCCCGCATCAACCGCTTCGGTATCTATCTTCCTTCTTTCGTCTTGGTTCTTGAATCGCCGGGAGGCATCGCCGGCTCTGGCCGGCTCCGCCGCAAAATTATCTTCCGCTGTCACCCCGTCCTGACAAGATGGCCGCCATTCTATGAACGATGCGCGGCTGAAGATATTCACCGGAAACTCCAACCGACCCCTCGCGGAGGAGATTTGCCGCCACATCGGCGTGCCCCTCGGCGAGGCCGCGGTGACGTGTTTCCCCGACGGCGAGTCGTTCGTGAAGATCAACGAGAACATCCGCGGCGCGGATGTCTACATCATCCAGTCGACCTGCCCGCCCTCCAATCACCACCTGATGGAGCTGCTCATCATGATCGACGCCGCCCGGCGCGCTTCGGCGCAGCGGATCACCGCGGTCATGCCGTTTTACGGCTACGCCCGCCAGGATCGCAAGGACCAGCCGCGCGTGCCGATCACCGCCAAGCTGGTCGCCAACCTCCTGGTGGCCGCGGGCGCCAACCGCATCCTCACGATGGACCTGCACAGCCAGCAGATCCAGGGCTTCTTCGACATCCCGGTCGATCACCTGTACGCGTCCCCGGTGTTCTACGATCATCTGGCCAAGAAGACCACCACCAGTCTGGTCGTTTGTTCGCCCGACGTCGGCGGGATGAAGATGGCCGCCGCTTACGCCGACATGCTCGGCGCGGGGCTGGGCCTCGTCGCGAAGAAACGCACGAGTTCCACCACCGTCGAGGCCATCAACGTGGTCGGCGAGGTGAAGGGTTGCGACGTCCTGCTGGTGGACGACATCACGGAGACCGCCGGCACGCTCACCGCCGCCGCGAAAATGCTGCGCGAAAGCGGGGCCCTCAGCGTGCGCGCGGCGGTCAGCCATTGCATTCTCAACGACATGGCCTACGAGCGGCTCAAGCTGGGTTTCATCGACGAGCTCATCACCACCGATTCCATCCCCAACGATCCCCGCGGCCTGCCCATCACCGTGCTCAGCATCGCCAGCCTGCTCGGCGACGCCATCCTGCGGATCAACAGCAACGAGAGCGTCACGAGCCTGTTCAAGATCAAGGGCTTCTAGAGTGCGTCCTCAGCCTCCTTGATCCTTGATTCAGGCGTTGGTCATGCTGCGCGCAGCGAAGCATCCGGTGGAATATCGCCAGCCGCTTCGGGGCCGCCCCACTGAATCCTACATCCCGTTCAGGATGACCATCCACGACTCCGCCAGCAGCGCAGCGAACCGCCATTCGCCTTTTTCCTCATGAGACTGAAAACCTTGCCGGCTTGGTTCACCGTCGCGGCGACGGCGTTCTTCCTTCTTGGCGCCGCGGAGGCGCCCAAACTCGCGCCCAAGGAGGCGCCGCCCAAGCCCGCGCTCACGATCGACCCCTCGCCGGTCAACGACGGGAAGCCCGGCCTGCTGACCAGCTATGCCGACGTGGTCGACCCGGTGCAGAAGGCCGTGGTCTCCGTTTATTCGGCCAAGACCGTGCGCCAGCACCTGCCGCCGTATTTCCGCCAGTTTTTCGGGGACCAGGAGCGCGAGACGCGCGAGGAGGGCCTCGGCTCCGGCGTGGTCGTCACCCCCGACGGCTACATCCTGACCAACAACCACGTCGTTGCCGGCGCGGATGAGGTGAAGGTGTCCTTGGCGGACGACCGCGAATTCAAGGCCACGGTGATCGGCGCCGATCCGAAGACGGACATCGCGGTTCTCAAGATCGAGACCGCGAACCTGCCCTGCGTCACCTTGGCCGACAGCGACAAGCTGCGCGTGGGCGACGTCGTGTTCGCCATCGGCAACCCGCTTAACGTCGGCCAGACGGTGACGATGGGCATCATCTCCGCGCTCGGGCGCCGGGACCTCCACCTGCTCGACGACGTCGCCGGGTACGAGAACTTCATCCAGACCGACGCCGCCATCAACATGGGCAACTCCGGCGGCGCGCTGGTGGACGCGAAGGGCCGCTTGGTCGGCATCAATTGCGCCATCATTTCGACCACCAGCGGCAACATGGGCATCGGCCTCGCCGTCCCGGTCAATCTCGCGGCCAACATCATGCAGAGCCTGATCGCGACCGGCACCGTCGCGCGCGGCTACCTCGGCGTGGAAGCCAACCAGACCACGCCCGATCTCGCCGCGGCCTTGGGCGTGAAGGACGTGAAGGGCATGGTCATCGCCAACCTCGCGGCCGACGGTCCGGCCGCCAAGGCCGGCCTCAAGCGCGAGGACATCATCACGGCCATCAACGACAAGCCGGTGGCCTCGTGGCAGGACCTGCGGCTGATTGTCGCCGAGAGCCTTCCCGGGACCAAGGTGCGGGTGAATTACCTGCGCGCCGGCAAGCCGGCGGAGGTCGAGGTCACCCTCGGGACGCTGCCCGATGACGGCAACGAACTGATGCGGGGCGTCACGGTCGCGCCCGTCACCGACGAGCTGAGGAAGAACTACCGCCTGCCGGACGAGGTCGAGGGTCTGGTCGTGACCGCCGTCGCGGACGATTCACCTTATCACACGCGGTTCCGGCCGGGCATGGTGGTGGTGGAGATCAACCGCAAGCCGGTCGCGGACCTGGCCGCGGCCCGGGCGGCGCTGAACGAAGGACGCAATTTCTGCCTGGTCTGGGACCGCAGCGGCTTTCACTTCGTGCCGTTCCAGAACCAGTGACCCGCGCCGGCCGACGCCGGCGGTGGTCAGAGGCCAGCTTGTCACGCCATAGCTCGGAGAGCGACGGCGGAAGGCCAGCTTGTCGCGCCGAAGCTCGAAGAGTGAAGGCGGGTTTGCGCCCCGCGCTCTGCCTCATTCCCTCACTCCCTCATTCACCTATTCTCTCGCGGCTGGCACAGCGGCCGCCTCAGCTGCCGGGTTTTTCGATTGGGATCTTTGCCAGCCAGGCCGGCACCTGGTCCGGCGGGTAGGTGGGGAAACTCATCTCGAGCAGCGAAAACACCGGCAC
>CAZAFS010000182.1:0-6308 GCA_964484165.1 uncultured Opitutaceae bacterium
CGCAGACGTAGGCCCGGCCCAGGCGGATGAGCGTCAGGGCGTACTCGTAGAGCTGGTCGAAATAGTCGCTGGTGAAGAACGGCTCGGCGGCCGCGCCGTTGGCGGCGGGCGCCGGGGCGGCGTAGTAGTCCGGCTGGCCGTTGACGGTGCCCGCTTCCGGCGCCTGGCCCTTCGGCTTGAGGCCGAGGCACTGGTCGGCCCAGCCCGCGATCAGCCATTGCACGTCGGCGCGGATCGACTCGACATACTCGATGTCCTCCTTGGTCGGGTTGGTGTCGTCAAACCGCAGGTTGCACCGGCCGCCGTTTTCGCGGGCGAGGCCGAAGTTGAGGCAGATCGACTTGGCGTGGCCGATGTGCAGGTAACCGTTGGGCTCCGGCGGGAAGCGGGTCACAATCCGGGCGTAGCGCTTTTCCGCGACGTGCTGCGCGACGATGTCGCGGACGAAGTCGCTGGGTGCCGGGGCCGGGGAGGAATTCTCTTCGGGCATGGGTAAACCGGCGACTTTGCGGAAAATGCGGTCGCGAGGCAACGACGCAATTTCCCCGGCGGCGGGTCTGTTTGCCCTGTCATCGCGAGGCCCGTTCTGCTAGCCAGCAGAATGGGCCAGCCTGTCCTCCGTAGCCTTGGCGAAGGAGGATGGCGATCCAGCCAGCCTTCGCCAAGCCTGCGGCACGGCCCGTCGAAGCGGCGCAGCCCCGCCGTAGCTCGCAGAGCGAAGGCGGGCTGGATTGCTTCGTCGTCCGCTCACGCGCTCCTCGCAATGACATACAAACCCGCCACGCGCCTTGGCCGGAGATCGACAAACCGGGACTCCCGTTCCACCATCGAGGGCGAGCTCCGATCAACCTCTTCCCGGTCCGGGAGGGCCTGCCCATGCACCCGAATCACCCGCTGGGCCCGGCGCGGCCCGCCGCCGGAGTAGCGGGTTTGGCCGGGCCAATTGTCATTAACGGTTAGCGTGAAACCAAAGCTCCCGCCGCCTTGGCTCTGTCGACACTCCTCGACCGTTCCCGCAACGGCCGGCCGGCGGCGCGCCCATCGCCATGCCTGAGGAAAACGACCACGGCGGAGATTTTGATTCGCTTTACCGCGCCACGATCGCGCCGTTGCGGCGTTATCTCGCGCGGCTGCTCGGCGACGCCGACGAGGCGCAGGACGTGGCCCACGACGCCTATCTGCGCGTGCAACCGACCGTCAGCCGGCAGGCGGCGGTGAATCCCGAGGCCCTGCTCTACACCACCGCCCGCCGCCTGGCGCTGAACCGGCTCAAGCGCCGCCGCATCGCGCCGTTCGTGGCCGAGGCCGTGGAGCCCGAGCAAACGGCCTCGCCGATCCCCGGCGTGGTGCAGCAGGTGATGGCGCGGCAGGAGCTGCACGATTTGGAGGACGCCATCGGGCAGCTGCCCGCGGGCTGCCGCACGGTGCTGCTGTTGCGCAAGGTCGAGTTGCTGTCCCACCGGGAGATCGCGGACCGGCTCGGCATCGCCATCAGCACCGTGGAAAAGCAACACGCGCGGGCCCTGCGCCTGCTGCGCGCGCTGCTGCCCCTGGAACCCGCGCAGGTGACAACCGGCGGCGCGACACCGACCGCCAAGGAGGCCCACCCATGAACACCGATTTCCAACGCCTTGATCCCACCGCCGAGGACCAGGCGGCGCTGTGGGCCGCGCGGCTCGACGGCTCGTCGCTGACCGCGACCGACCGCGCCGCTCTCGACGCGTGGCTCGCGGAGCAACCGGTGCACCGCACGCTGCTTTCGCACTACTGCCAGTTTTCCGCCGATCTGGAACAACTGCTGCCCGTGCTGGTGGCGACCGGCGCCGTCGAACTGCCGCCGGACGGCGCGCCGCGCCGGGCGCCACGCTGGCTCGCGTGGGGCGCGGGCGTGGGTCTGGCCGCGGCGGCCGCAACGGTCGTGCTGTTCGCGTGGCTGGGGCGCCCGCTGACGCAATCGGAGAACCTGGCGACCCCCACGGCCCAGCGCCGGGCGCTGACCCTGGTCGACGGCACGCAGGTCGAGCTCAACGCCCAGACCAGCCTGCGCATCGACATCGACGCCAAGGAGCGGCGGCTGCGGCTCGCGTCCGGCGAGGCCTTTTTCGCCGTGGCCAAGGACCCCGCCCGGCCGTTCATCGTCGAAACGCCCGCCGGGTCGGTGCAGGTGATGGGCACGCAATTCGCCGTGCGCGCGGATTCGCCGGCGGCGTTCGCGGTGACGGTCCTCGAGGGCTCGGTGCGGGCGCGACCCGCCGACGCGAGCGGCCGGCCCGCGGCGCCGGTATTGCTCAGCGCCGGGGAACAACTGTGCGCCGGCCCCGCCGGCGTGGAGGTGCACCCGTTGGCCGCCGCCGCGCTGGCCGATGCGCTCGCCTGGCGCCAGGGGCGGATCGTGTGCGACGGCATGCCCCTGCACGAGGCGCTGGCCCGCTTTGCCCGCTACCACGGGCGCGGCATCACGGTCGCGCCGGATGCGGCGAACCAGCCCGTCGGCGGACGCTATAGTCTCGATGATCTCGATGGTTTTCTGGCCCAACTGGAGGTGTCGCTGCCGGTCCGCGTGACGCGCAGCCTGAATGGCACGGTGCAGGTGAGTCTGCGCACCGAGCACTGAGGCCTGCGGCGACTCTCCGGCATGAACCAAGAATACCGTCCCAAGACTTCAGGACCTGCCTTCAAGCTAGGCTTGTCATTCTGAACGAAGTGAAGAATTCAGTGGGACACTGTCGAGGCTCGCTGCGGAATCTCACTGGATCCTTCGCCACGCTCAGGATGACCGACTGCAAGAACGACGATTGGAAGACACGCCCTGGTTGGTTGCGACCCGGTGCGGGTGAAGCGTCCGTCTTCCCGGGCAGACGGCGGGCGTCGGCGCTGGTTCGCGTCCTGGCGCTGGCGCTGATCGGCCTGCTGCCGCTCCGTGGCCGGGCCGAGCCGCTGGACTTTAACCTGCCCGCGCAGCCGGCGGCGGACGCCCTGCTGGCCTTCACGCGCCAGGCGCAGGTCGAGCTGATCTTTTCCTTCGCGGAACTGCGGGAAGTGCAATCCACCGAGGTTGTCGGTCGCTACGAGCCGGTGGATGCGCTGAGCCGGCTCCTCCGCGGCACCGGCTTCATCGCGCGGCGGAACGACAAGGGAAAGTTCGCCATCACCCGGATCGCGCGCCGGACCGGCTCGATCAAGGGCCGGCTGCTCGCGTCCGACGGCGCGGCCGCGCGCGGCGTGCGCGTCACCCTGTTCGACGAGAACCGATCGACCGAAACCGACGCGCAGGGCGAGTTCGGGTTCGCCTCCGTGCCGCCCGGGATCCACCGCCTGGACGCGGGCGGCGGCGGCTACCTGCCGCAGGAGATCGTGGGCATCCGCGTGCTGGCCGGGCGGGTGACGATCGTGGACACGCGGCAGATGCCCGCGGCCGACGAAGTGACCCACCTCGCGCCGTATGTCGTCACGGGTGAATCCGACCGCGGGCGGCTCTTCGACGGCAGTGGCGCGTATCTCGGCCCGCGAGTCGCGGCCGGCAACCTCGACCTGCCGCGCACGGCGAACGACGCGCTGCCTTTCGCCGTCTACAGCCGCACGCAGATCGTGAGCAGCGGCGTGGTGAATCTGAACGAGTTCCTCCAGCGGGAATTGGTGGACAGCGACGCGGGCGCCCGGCCGCCGGACCAGGACGCGAGCAACACGCTGCCCAGCTATGCCGTTGGGAGCACGAATCTGAACCTGCGGGGCTACGGCGATGATGAAACGGTCGTGCTCGTCAACGGCCGGCGCCTGCCGGAGGTGGTGACGAGCGGCGGCGCCGGCACGCTGCCGCCGGACGTGAATTTCATCCCGCTGAGCCTGGTGCAGCAGATCGAGGTGCTGCCGTCGTCCGCCGCCTCGATTTACAGCGGCAACCCGGTGGGCGGGGTCATCAACATCGTGCTCCGCCCCGATCCGGAAGGGGAGGTGACCGAGGTGAACACCACCTACACCAACGCCCTGCGCCGGTTCGACGCCCCGCAATCCTCGGTTGCGCTGCTGCACAGCCGGACGTTGCTCGGCGGGGCGCTGCGGCTGCGGCTGAGCGCCAGCCTCACCCGGACGATGCCGGCGACCGAGGCCGAGCTCGGTTATATTCACGCCAATGTCCAGCCGTCCGCGGCGCCGGACAACCCGGTGTACCGCGCGACCCCGAACATCCGCAGCGCCGACGGGTCGCCGCTGTTCGGGCCGGGCTCCCCGCCGGTGACCTCGGTGGCGCCGGGAGCCGACGGCAGCGGCGGCCTCGCGGGCTTCGCCGGCCGGCAAGGCGTGCGCAACCTGGATTTGTTCGCCGCGCCCAGCGGGCTGGCGGCCTCACCCAACAGTGTCGATTACCCGTACGGCCGGCGGCAACGCCGCGCCACCTTTTTTGGCTCCGCCACCTACGACGTCAGCCCCCGGCTGCAGGTGGGCGTGGACGGCACCTATGGCCGGACCATCGTCGACCGGGGTTATGACGTGCAGAGCGCGGACCTCACGCTCAACGCCGCCTCGCCGCTCAATCCGTTCCGGCAGGACGTGAAGGTTTCGCTGAACGACACCGCCCCGTTGCTCGGCGAGGGCTACAGCGAGGCGCGGATTGAATTCGGCTCCGCGGTGCTGGGCCTGCTGGTGAAGCTGCCGGCGGACTGGCGGGCCGCGCTGGACACGCAATACGCCCACAACCTCACCAAGTACCGGGGGCTCGCCGGCGCAGACGCGGCCCGCTGGCAGGAGCTGGTCGAGACCGGTCGCTACAATCCACTGCGCGACACCCAGGTCCACGGTCCGCCGCCGGAGTACTACGACCAGGTGCTGATCTACGATGGCGCCCGCGGGCATTTCGTGACCTTGGGCAACTACGACACCGTGGACGCCTCGGTGCGGGTGACAAACCAGTCGCTGGCGCTGCCGGCGGGCGTGGGCGCGGTGAACTTCGGCGCCGATTACCGGCGCATGCACCTGGCAGACTACACGAACGTGCAGCGCTACGGCGACGGCTCGCTGGCGGCCGACCCGGTGCATTGGGAGGGGCGGATTTTGCAGCGCTACAGCGTCTTTGGTGAGGTGCAGGCGCCGCTGGTGTCCCGGCGGCGCCTGCCGCGCTGGCTGCGCAAGGTCGAGACGGATCTGGCGTTGCGCTACATCGCGGCGAACACGGCCAAGGAGACCTACTGGGCGCCAACCGGCGGACTGAAGCTGGAGCTGGCCGGCGGCTTCGCCCTGCGCGGGAGCTTCATGCTCTCAAGCCGCTATCCGACTCCCTTTATGAGCAAGCAGCTGGCGGCGGGGATCGGCCCGGGCGGCGGCGAGGTGAGCCAGGTGTGGATTAACGATCCCGTGCGCAACCAGAGCTACACGGTGCCGGCGCAGGCTGCGATCAACCCGAACCTCCGGCCCGAGTCGGCCGCCACGCAGAGCGCGGGGATCATTTTCCAGCGGGGCCAGGAGCATCGCTTCCGGTTCGCGGCGGACTTTGTCGACACCCGGAAGACCAACGAGATGATCACGCTGGATGCGCAGACCCTGATGGATCTGGAGCCGCAATTTCCGGGGCGGGTCATCCGCGCGCCGCTGGCGCCGGGGGACCCGGGCAAGGCCGGCTACGTCACCGCGCTGCTGACGGGCGACATCAACGCGGCCCAGCGGCATTCGCAGAACTGGAACGTGGCGCTCGACTATGCGTGGACGAAGTGCGCGGGCGGCACGCTCGGGCTGCACGGGCGGGTGGTGTGGTTCCAGCGGTTCGAGCGGCAGGTGTACCCGGACTCCCCGCCCGTGGACGAGTTGCGCCTGCCTGACGGCTGGGTGAGCGGGTTCCTCCGGTATCGCGCGAATTTCGGCGCGGACTGGACGAAGAACGACCTCGGTTTCGGCGCGGAGGGGCATTACTATGGCGCGCGGGTGCTGCCGGTGGCGGAGTGGGCGAGCCAGGGCAGCGACGAGATCAACCGCTGCTGGCAGTTTGACGCCTTTCTGCAGAGCGACCTGACCCGGTGGCTGCCGTGGAAGAGCACCCGATTCGGCCTGCGCGGGCAGGTGCGCGTCAACAACGTCTTCGGCGCCGGTCTGCCCAAGTACGCCAACGATCCGTCGGGCGCGGGGGTGCAGCCTTACGGCGACTGGCGCGGCCGCACGTATTCGCTGTCGCTGACGGCGACGTTCTAGGAAGCAAGGTTAAGGAGTAAGGTTTAAGGGGTAAGCTTTAGGGCGGCCGAGCAATCCGCGGCCCCTTGGATTTTGGGATTTGGCGTTTGGACCGTGCGCCGGCACGCCCCTGTAGGGCGGGGTCGCCGAACCCC
>CAZAFS010000183.1:0-6278 GCA_964484165.1 uncultured Opitutaceae bacterium
TGAGCGTTTCGATCATGTGCACCGGGATGCGGATGGTGCGCGCCTGGTCGGCGATGGAGCGGGTGATGGCCTGGCGGATCCACCAGGTGGCGTAGGTGGAGAACTTGTAGCCGCGCCGGTATTCGAATTTCTCGACCGCCTTCATCAACCCCATGTTGCCCTCCTGGATGAGGTCGAGGAAGGACAGGCCGCGGTTGGTGTACTTCTTGGCGATGGAGATGACGAGTCGCAGGTTGGCCTCCACCATCTCCGTCTTGGCCTTGTGGGCCTCGCGCACGTGGGTGCGCGTTTTCGCCACCAGCGCCAGCAGGTCCGGCGGCGCGATGCGCGCCTCCTGCTCGATCAGCCGGAGCCGCTGGTGCAACGCCCGGGTGTCGATCGCGGCATCCTTTTTCGTCTTCGGATGCTTGGCCCGCTCGAGGGCATCGTGGATCTTGTGGATCTCGTTGAGCAGCGGGCTGAGGCCTTCGAGGTAGTCCTCGTAAACCTTCAGCTTGAAATAGAACTTGGGAAAATTCACCCGCAGGGCGTGCTCGCGCTTCCGGAACTTGGACAGCGTCCGCTTCCGCTCCACCTCGGACCGCGCCTTCAGGTGCTCCTGCCACCCATCGGCCGTCGCGGTCTCGGTCCGCAGGGCGGTCTCGACCAGGCGGGGCAGGGTCTTGAAGTAGGCCTCGCGGCTGTCGATTTTCTTGTCGATGACGACGCGGTCGAAGCGCTCCTCGCGGTTGAGCAGCTTCTGCCCGAGCGCGATGATGTGACGGCTGACCATGCCCGCCTGGAACAGGGCCTCCTGCGCGTGCAGCTCGGCGTTCTCGATGCGCTTGGAGATCTCCACCTCCTGCTCGCGCGTCAGCAGCGGGACCTGGCCCATCTGCTTGAGGTACATGCGCACCGGGTCGTCGAGGATGTCGTGCTGCGACGAGCGCGATTCCTCCTCCTCCGCCTCCTCCTGCCGCTGCTTGTAGCTGTCGACCTCGTCCGGATCGAGGATGTCGATCTCGAGGTTCTGGAGGATGGAAATGACGTTCTCGATGTCCTCCGGATTGTCCACGCTCTCCGGCAGGGCGTCGTTGATGTCGTCGAAGGTCAGGTAGCCCTGCTCCTTCGAGAGGCGGATGAGGTAACGGATCTTCTCGTTGATGCTGGCGCTGCCGACCGGAATCTCCGGGCCGGCCGGGGCGCCCGCGACCGCGGCGGCGGCGGGCGCGGGTCCCTCGTCGGCGGCGGGCGCGACGGGGTCGTCGATCTTGACGGCGGGAATGGCGGGTTTGGCTTTGCGCGGCATGGAGGGGGACAAAACGGGAAAAATCAAATACCCGCCGCCAGCGTGGGCGGCTGGCGGAGCAGGCGTTGAAGATCGGAGCGGCTTTTCAGCAGCGACGGGATGTCAGCGTTAACATCCGTCTGTTTGGCGGCTAATTCAAGTTCTATCTGGCGCAGGCGGGGCTCGAGGGCGCGGGTCTGCAGGCGCCGCAAGCCTTCGTTGGCGGACTTGGCCGGATCGTCGGTGTTCGGGCTCTCGAAGAGGAGGGACGCCACGAGGGCCTTTTCCTCCGGGGTCTCCAGGAGCGGCTCGAGATGATCGCGGCCGGGCCAGGTGTCATGTTCGAACTCGATGAGAAAACGCTGCAGCAGCAGGCTGGCCGGGTGGGTGGCGTCGATCCAGTCGCGGGCGAGCAGCTCGTGGGCGAGGGGCTTGCCGAGGCGCTCGTAGTGCAGGCAGAGCAGCAGCAGGTCCTGCTCCGGCGGCCGGACTTCCCCGGCGGCGGCCGGGGCGGCGGCGACCGATGCCCCGGCCGGCCGGGCCTGCCGCCGGAGGAAGGCGGTGAAGTCGCGCTGCAACGGGCCCGCGGCCAGGCGCAGGTGGCCGGCGCATTCCGCCAGATATTCCATGCGCGCCACCTCGAATTCGCTGTTCATCACAAGCCCGAAGAGCGCCTGCGCGGCCCGGGATTTCTGGTCCGGCGAGGCCGTCGCCGGCTCGGGCAGCAGGCTCCGGCAGGCAAAGGCCATGGTGGACAGCGCCTGGCGGCGGATTTCGTCATACGCCGGCCGGCCCCGCTCCCGGAACAGCGAATCCGGATCGTCGCCGGTTTGCAGCACGAGGAATTTCACCTCGAGGCCGGCCTTCAGCGCCATCGGCACCAGGCGCATCGCGGCCTTCTGGCCGGCGCTGTCGCCGTCGAGGAAACATTCCACCTGCGGCAGGTAGCGGCGCAGCAGCACCAGCTGGGTGTCGGTGATCGCCGTGCCCTGCGGCGCCACGGCGGTGGTGAGGCCCACCTGCCAGCAGCGCAGGGCGTCGAGCTGGCCCTCCACGAGCAGGAACGGCCGGTCGTCGGCCACGTGCTGGCGCGCGCGGTCGAGGTTGAAGAGCAGGTTGCCCTTGGTGAAGATCGGCGTCTCGGGTGAATTGACGTACTTGGCCTCGCGCGCGGGGTCGTCGGCCGGGGTGAGGTCGGTCTGGCGCGCGGTGAACGCCACGACCCGCCCCTGGTGGTCGCGGATGGGAATCATCAGCCGGCCGCGGAAGCGGGCCCGGAGCGTGCCGAGCAACAGCGGCCCGCCGTCCCGCGGCGCGAAGAACAGTCCGCACTGGCGCAGGGCGTCCTCGGAGAACTTGCGGCGGAGCAGCGCGGCGGCCAGCTCGCCGCCGGCCGCGTCGGCGGCGCCGATCTTGAATTCGTCGGCCAGCTCGAGGGGAAAGCGCCGTTGGTCGGTCCAGTAGGCGCGCATGAACCCGCCGGCGGCGCCCGGGCCCTTGAAGGTCTGGTGGAAGAAATCGGCCGCGATGTCGTGGAGGTCGTACAGCTCCTGCCGCAGCGATCGCTCCTCCCGGGTGGGGCCGGAGCCCTCCTCGTACTCGAGCGGCACGCCGAACCGCTTCGCCAGCGTCTCCACCGCCTCGGTGAAGTTCAGGCCCTCGGTTTCGCGCACGAAGGTGATGACGTCGCCCGCCTTGCCGCATCCGAAGCACTTGTAAAAGCCGTTCTCCGGGTTAACGTAAAAGGAGGGCGTTTTTTCCTGGTGAAACGGACACAACCCGCGGAAGCGCGAGCCGACCTTGCGCATGGTCACCACGCGCGAGGCCACCTCGAGGAGGTTCACGCGGGCCTTGAGGTCGCGCAGGCTGGAGGGTTTGATGGCGGGCATGGCTTCGGCGGGCGGCGGAGGGCTTGGTGGAGTCCCCCCATATATAGGAGCAGGACGCGAGGAAATGCGGGCGCGGATGGCGGCGAAAGTGAAGAATGCACTTTCAACCCCGGGGGAGGTGTGTCAAGTTCCCGCACTTTCCTGCGGAACCGGGCAGGACAATAAACGACATAGAGGACATGCATTCACCGACTGAACACGGGCGGCGGACCTGCGGGCGCGGGATTCTGCTGGTGCTGGTGCTGGCTATGGCGGGCGCCGGGCCGGTCCGGGCGGCGGAAACGACCCCGCCACCCAAGGTCGTGCCCCAGCCGGTGTTTGAAAGCCAGCTCAATGGCTTCACCCAGAAGGACTACGCGGCGGCCGTCGACGCGCTGTTCACGCGCTACGAGCGGCTCACCGGCCGGCGGCTCGCGCCGGGGGCCAAGGCCAAGGTCGGGTTGAAGATCTACAGCGACTCCGGCCCCGGCCTGGCCACGCCGATCCCGCTCGTCGAGGCCGTCATCGCGGCGCTGGAGGCGCGCGGCTACAAGCCCGGCAACATCTTTCTCGTCGGACTGAGCCAGCTGCGCATGCGGTTCACCGGCTACCTGCCGTCGCTGGTCACGGGCGAGAGCGCGTTCGCGGGCCATCCCATCTACGTGCTCGAGTCGAACAAGTTCTACGATCCCACCTGGTTCTATGACAGCCCGCTGCCGACGCGCTTCGACCCGATCCTCAACGAGCGCGCGGCGGAGGAGGCCGCGGGCGGCGTCGTCCAGACGACCGTGGACCAAGATCGCAAGAGCTTCCTCGACACCCCGCTGTTTCTCGACTCGGACTTCTGGATCAACCTGCCGGTCTACACCGATCATCCGGTGCTCGGGATCAACGGCGCGCTGGTGAACGCGACCCTCTGGAACGCCTCCAACACGCTGCGCTTCTTTCGCAGCCCGGCCAACGCCCCCGCGGCCGTGGCCGAGATGGCCGCCATCCCCGAGCTGCGCTCGACGTGGATCTTCAGCATCGTGAGCCTGGAGCGGTACCAGTTCATCGGCGGACCCTATTTCAACTCGCTCTACACGCTCTCCGAGCCGCGTCTCTGGCTGAGCGCCGATCCGGTGATGCTCGACGCCCTCATGCTCAAACGGATCAATACCGGCCGCCTGCAGGCCGGCTTCAAGGAGATCGATTCCGACGGCCTGCGCATGCTGGAGTTCGCCGAGCAGCTCGGGGTTGGGTCGGATCAGGCCGAAAAGGTGCAGTGGGTGCGGGTCCCGGCGGGCCCGCCGGCCGCGCCTTGAGGGGCCGCCGGCCCGCCGGCGGCGGTTGGAGAAGTTTCCACTTGAGTCATCCGGCTGCTTGCGGGCAGTTTAATTGCCATGTCCTCGGCCGCCTATCTGCCGTTCCTGTATCAGATCGTCCTGGCGGCCGTCATCGCGGCCGTGATCATCGGCGCGAGCCACCTGCTGGGCCAGCGGGCGAAGAAAAACCGGATCAAGGACACGGCCTACGAGTGCGGCCTGCCCAGCCGCGGCGTCGTGCACGCGCGCTTCTCGGTGAAGTTCTATGTCACCGCGCTGCTCTTCATCCTCTTCGACATCGAGGTGATCTTTCTCATCCCGTGGACTTTTGTGTATCGCGAGTTTCTGGCCAGTCGCGTCCCGATCCTGCTGCCAATGCTGTTCTTCCTCGGCCTGCTCGTGCTGGGCCTGGTTTATGAAGCAAGAAAGGGCGCGCTCGACTGGGAGAAGTGATCGCGCCCGGCGCCCGGGGCGCGCCGGCCACGGAGTTTCCGCATGCGGTTCGAAAAATTCATCACCCGGCAGCGTATCATCGACCTCGGCAGCGCCGATCTGAAGAGCGCGCTGGCCGAGCTGCTGGACGCGTCGGTCGGCCGGTTTTCCGACCTGAACCGGGACGCGCTGTTGAAGGGCCTGCTGCAGCGCGAGAACACGATGACCACCTACCTCGGCCTCGGGGTGGCGCTGCCGCACGTGCGCGTGAAGATGCGCCGCCGTTATGTGCTCGCCATCGGCCGCAGCCAGGCGGGCATCCGCTATGACGGCCTCAAAGACAACGAGCGGATTCACCTGATCATCATGCTGCTGGCCGACGAGACGGCGCGCGACTACCTGCAGGTGCTCGCATCGCTGGCCCGGCTGGTCAAGGAGCCGGAGTTCGTCAACGGCCTCATCGAGGCGCCTGACCTCGACCTGTTCTACCATCGGCTGATCACCGGCCTTGGCGGGATCGCGGCCCGGCCGGCCCTGCTCCAGCAGAACCGGGTCAACCGGATCATGTTTCGCGAGGCGGAACGCGTGGCCAAGGGCTGCGGCTGCTCCGCCATCATGGTGTTCGACGACACGTTTGCCGGCGGCCTCGAGGCGGGGAAGTGGTTCGGGGCGGCCAAGACGATCCTGGTCACGCGCAACCCCGGCGACACCGGCGAGGAGCGCAAGGGGTTCGCGGAGATCATCCAGGTGCGGTCGTTCTCCAACCAGCGCCTGGCGCAGCTCCGCAGCGCGGTGCTGGTGGCGCTGACGCGCGGACTCATCAGCTTCAACGACCGGGTCTGCTGCGTGGGCGGCATCGCGGCCAGCAACCAGTTCGACACGGTGGTGGTGGTGGACGTGGAGCGGGAGTTCCAGACCCTGCTCACCGGCCACGCCGACCTCCTGCCGCCCGATGTGAAGCCCGAGGTGCTGGAGCGCGTGCTCGCCGTCGCCACGGATCTCGCGGTCGAGGGGCGCGAGGGCCGGCCGGTGGGCGGGCTGTTCGTGGTGGGCGACACCGACCAGGTGGAGAAATTCATCAAGCCGCTCGTGCTCAATCCGTTTTACGGCTACAAGGACGAGGACCGGAACATCCTGAGTCCGTTCATGGACGAGACGATCAAGGAGTTCTCCTCGATTGACGGCGCGTTCGTCATCCGCGGCGACGGGGTGGTGCAGTCGGCCGGCAGCCTGATCCAGGCGGCGGACTACGATCACGCGCTGCCGAGCGGGCTCGGCTCGCGCCATGCGGCGGCGGCGGCGATCTCGGTGGCCACGCAGTGCATCTCCATCGTCATCTCGTCGAGTACCGGCCAGGTGACGCTGTTCCGCAGCGGCGTCATGCTGCCCCTCACGGAAAAGCGCATG
>CAZAFS010000184.1:0-6262 GCA_964484165.1 uncultured Opitutaceae bacterium
TCCCCGACCGTCCACTCGCTGCCGTCGGCCCGGTGCACGATGCGGCCCTGTGCGTTGATCAGCACCGTGGCCAGCGAGTGTTTGAGGAGGCCGTCCTTGTATTCGGCGATGACGCCGAACTGCGTGAGCAGGTCGCGGATGGCCGGCTCCGGGCCGGTGAGGAACGTAAAGTTGCCGGTATCGATGCCACGGGCCTTCGCGTATTCCTTGAGCACGCCCGGCGTGTCGTAGGACGGATCGAGGCTGATGGAGATGAGCTGGAGGTTCGTCACCCCCGCGGCCCGCGCCTGCTGCTGCACCTCCATCATGCGCAGGGTGGCGGCCGGGCACATCGTGGCCACGGGGCAGCGCGTGTAGATGAAATTGAGCATGATCTGGCGGCCGCGAAAACGCGCTGCCGACACCACCCGCCCGTCCTGGTCGTAGAGGGCGAAGTCGGGCATGTTTTCGCCGATTTCGCGGTAGGCGCCGCGGGCCCGCGTCATCGTGTCCTGGCGCAATACATTCGCCGCCTCGGCGACCGTGCTGGTGGAAACCCGGTCGTCGGGCCAGATGTCCTCGAGGCGGTAGGCGCCGTGATCCTCGACCAGCCGCGCCTTGATCTTCTGACCCGGCTTGGCGATGGCGAGATCGCCGTCGGCCGCCGCATATTCCATCGTCATCGCGGGCATCAATCCGGGAATCTCCTCGTGGGCGACGGTGAGGGTCTTGCGCGGCAGGTTGACCGCGACGATCTCGCCGTGCAGCGGGTAGCGCTTCCCGCCGGCGGGTTGGGCGCCGGCCGTCTCCGTCCCGCCCGAGGAGCGCGAGCAGGCGGCGCCGGCGGCCAGCAGGACGAGGCCCAGGGTCCACGCCCGCCAGCCGCGCCCCGCGCTCCGAAGTCGCCTTTGCATCATCCGACACCCAGAGCCGCCCGGGCGATTTTGTCAAAAAATTTGCCAATCCCGCCGGATGTGGTTCCGTTCGCCGGTCTTCTCCCACATGTCCAGCCCGTTCCATCCGTCGCGCACGTCCTCCTACCAGCCCGCCCTCGCCTGGTTTGCCGCCCTCGGCGCCAGCTGGGTGTTCGTGCTGGTGGTGCTCGGCGCCTTCACCACCAGCATCGGCGCGGGCATGGTGTTTGCGGACTGGCCGCTTTCCGACGGCTCGCTCAATCCCGCCGGCTGGCTGCACAACCTGGCGGAGTTCGCCGAGCACTCGCACCGGCTGAGCGCGGGCGTGATGAGCGTGGTGACGCTGCTCCTGGCCGGGTGGCTGTGGCGCTGCGAAGCGCGCGCCTGGCTGCGGCGGCTGGGCTGGTTCGCCGTGGCGCTCGTGCTGCTGCAGGCGGTCGTCGGCGGCCTGCGCGTGCTGCTCAATCCGGTGGAGGTCGCGGGGATGGACACCAGCCTGGGGCAGCTTTTCGCCATGCTCCACGCGTGCCTGGCGCAGATCTTCGTCTGCACGCTGTTCGCGATCGCCGCCGCGCTGTCACCGCCGTGGATCGACGGCGCCCGCCTGGCGACGCCGCCCGGCCCGACCCTCCGCCGGCTCGGTCTGGTCTGCTGCGGCCTGCTGTTCGTGCAACTCGCCATCGCCGCGGTCATGCGCCACACCTTTTCCGGACTGGCCATCCCCACCTTTCCGCTCACGCCCGAGGGGGGCTTGCTCCCGGCGCACTGGGATTTCCACGTCGGCATCCATTTCGCGCACCGGGCGATGGCGCTGGTCCTCGCGGTGGTCCTGGGATGGTTCGCCGTGCTCGTGTGGCGGGATCCGGCGACGGGCCCCGGCCTCAAAATCCTGACCGGCGCGATGGTGGCGCTGCTGGGCGCGCAGCTCCTGCTGGGCGCGTCGATCATCTGGAGCGGGCGCAATCCCTATTTCACCACGGCCCACGTGCTGGCGGGCGCGCTGACCCTGGCCGTCACCTTCCTGCTCACCTGGCTCACCCACCGCGAGACGGTGGAGGTCAGGTTCAACCAGGCCGGCATTTAGCCAAACGAAGATGCCGCGGCCGGTTCCCGCATGAATTCCGCCCCTCCTCCTTCGTACGACGCCGTCGGCCCGGCAGCATTCCTCACCGAAGCCGCGCCGCGGGCCGGGTTTGCCGACTATCTGGAACTCACCAAGCCGCGCCTGAGTTTTCTGTCAGTGCTCACGGCGGCGGTCGGCTATCTGGCGGCGCGGCCGCCGTGGAGCGGACCGACGCTGCTCTGCGTCTTCCTCGGCACGGCGCTGGCGGCCGGCGGCGTGGCCGCGCTGAACCAGTGGATGGAGGCCGATGTCGACGCGCTCATGCGCCGCACCCGCGACCGGCCCATTCCCTCGGGCAAGATCACCACCGGTTCGGCGTTCGTGGTGGGCGCGGGTCTGTGCGCCGGCGGGCTCGCGCTGCTGTTCGGCGCGGTCAACGGGCTGTCGGCCCTGTTCGCGCTGGCGACGATGGTATGCTATCTCGCGATCTACACCCCGGCCAAACGCTGGTCGCGCTGGTCCACCGAACTGGGCGCGGTGGCGGGGGCGCTCCCGCCGCTGATCGGCTGGACGGCGGCGGGCGGCCGCATCTCGGGCCTGGGGCTGATTCTCTTCGGCGTGCTGCTGTTCTGGCAGATGCCGCATTTCATGGCCATCGCGTGGATCTACCGGAAGGACTACGCGGCGGTGCGGTTTCCCATGCTCGCCGTGCGCGATGCCGGGGGCGGCCGGGTGGCGGCGTGGTCGCTCGCCAACACGGTGCTGCTCGTGGCCACGACGCTCCTTCCGGTGAGCCTGGGCTACTGCGGCGCCGTCTATGGTGTGGCGGCGGCGGGCCTCGGGGGCTGGTTCCTTTGGCGGGCGATCCGTTTCCTGCGGCCCGCGGGGCGCGAGCCGGCGGCGCGGCGCCTGTTCTTCGCCTCGATCTGCTACCTGCCCTTGCTGCTCGCGGCGCTGGTGATCGACCGCATCGTGTTTTCTTGACCACGGATTACACTGGTCGACACGGATTCCGGGCACGTCTTTCCTATCCGTGTTCATCCGTGAAATCCGTGGTGCAATCCTCATGACCCTGCACGATTTTCCCGCCCTCAATGCCAGCCTCAACGGCACGGCGGCGGTCCTGCTCACGGCGGGATTCGTGTTCATCAAGCGCCAGCAGGTGGCCGCGCACCGCGCCGCCATGCTCGCCGCCTTCGGCGTCTCCGTCGCCTTCCTCGCGTGCTACTTGACCTACCATCTCCAGACCGGCGCCCGCACGCCGTTCGGCGGCACGGGCTTCATCCGCCCAGTCTACTTCGCCATGCTGATCTCGCACATCCTGCTGGCGCTGGTGATCGTGCCGCTCATCCTGGTCACGCTCACGCTGGCGCTGCGCGGGCGTTTCGATCGACACCGCGCGTGGGCGCGCTGGACGTTTCCGCTGTGGTATTACGTGTCCGTCACCGGGGTGCTGGTGTATTTCTTCCTCTACCGGTGGTGGCCGGCGGCGCCGTAGGCGCGGACGGCGAATTGTAGGAAGCCCGCTCGCGGGCGATGCGCCTAAACCCAATCGCGCGCAAGCGCGCTTCCTACCCGCGTCGGGCACGTCAGCGAACGACGAGCACGCCGTGCATGCCGGAAACGTAGTGCCCGGGAAAGGTGCAGAGGTAGGTGTACTCGCCCGGCTCGGTCGGCGCCTTGAACTCCACCGTGTCGCTCTGGCGCGGGCCAAGCAGCTTGGTGTGGACGAGCACCTCGCCGGCCAGTTCGGTCGGGAAATAGTCGTCCGCCTTGTGCGTCACGGCCGCGTTGGTGAACGCCACGGGATCGCTGCCCAGCTTGAGCAGGATCCAGTTGTGCGCCATCGACGCCTTGGGCATCGCGCCGGCGTTGGTCAGCATCACCTTCACGTCGTCACCGGCCGAGACCTCCAGCCGGGTCAGGTCGTATTTCATGGTGTCGTTGGCCGTCAGGGTGAAGGTCTTCGGCCCCGGGACCGCGGCGGGAGCCGCCGACGCGGCCGCGGTGGCGTCCCTTTTGCCGCAGCCGGCGAACAGGACGAGGGACGAGAAGAAAACGACCAAGGACAGGATTTTCATAGTCGGGCACCATAGTCGCCCTTCCCGCCGGCTGCAAAAAAGTCCGCCGCCTCTTAAGGCGCGCCTAATCCTGATGACCCATGGAATTAACGGCCGTAATCGGGCTTTTTCTTCTCCCATCCATTTGCGAGGGATGAAGTTCGCGTTATGATTTGAAAAGCGGGCGGGAACGGCAACGTTCGCCGCTTTTCCAGCCACGCACCACGGATTGGTCCTTTTTTCATCGCATGTTCCGCCAGCTTGTTCTGTCCAAATTTGCCCGGCTTACCTGGGCGCTGCCCGCCATCGGGTGGCTCACCCTGCTGACGGGCTGCTGGCTCGATGGTCCCCAGTCGACCATTCATGTCGACGGGCCCGTGGCGCGGGACCAGCTGCATTTGTTCTACACGACGGTGTGGGTCACGGCCTTCATTTTTGTCGTCGTTGGATTGGTGCTGGCCTATGCGACGCTCCGGTTCCGGGCGCGGTCCGGCGACGACGAGCACGCCGAGCCGCCGCCGCAGGGCCACGGCAACTTTTTCGTGGAGATCGGCCTCGTGAGCGCATCGGTGCTGTGCCTTGTCATCATCGCGGTGCCGACGCTCAAGGCGATCTGGTTCACTTACGACGTGCCGGCAGCGGAGAAGGCGAACGCCTACGAAGTCACGGCCACCGGCACGCAATGGTGGTTCAAGTTCGAGTACCCCAACGAGCAGATCAACGGGGTGGGGCCGCTGGTCACCGCCAATGAACTGGTCATCCCGGCGGGGCGGCCCGTGCACATCAACCTGCGCACGCTGGACGTGGTGCACAGCTTCTGGGTGCCCAAGCTGGCGGGCAAGGTGGACATGATTCCCAACCGGGCCAACCACCTCTGGCTCCAAGCCGACGCGCCCGGCTACTATTACGGCCAGTGCGCGGAGTTCTGCGGCGATTCCCATGCCCTCATGCGTTTCCGGGTGATCGCCCTGTCCGCCCCGGATTTCGCCGCCTGGCTCGCCCGCCAGGAGCAATCCGCGCGCGTGGTCACCCCGGCCATGGTCGCGGCCGCCCAGAGCCGGCCGCGCGTGATTTTTGCCAGCTGGCACGGCGGCGCGGGCACGGCCTTGTCCGGCTCGCCGGCGTTTGACGCCGATCCCTTTGCGGCGTGGAGGGAGAAGCAGGTCGCCGACCCGGCCGACGAGGATCCCCGGCTGGTCGCGGAGGGCCGGCAGCTGTTCCAGGCCAAGACCTGCATCGCCTGCCACACCATCCGCGGCCATGAGGGCGTCGGCGTCACCGGCCCCGACCTCACCCACGTGGGGGCGCGCACCACCCTCGCGGCTGGCGTGCTCGAGAACACGCCGCAGCGCATGCACGACTGGCTTGCCGAGCCCAATCATTTCAAACCCGGCAACAAGATGTACAGCGGCGGCTTCGTCGATCCCGCCACCGGCCGGCGCCTCATCGAGCTCAACAACCCCGAGATCAACGCCCTCGTCGCCTACCTCCAGAGCCTGAAGTGACGGCCGCTGCCAAGTGAAAGTGCGAGTGAAAGTGAAAGTGCGATCAACCCATAGCCGGCTCCCGACCACTTCCTTTCGTTCGCCGTTTTTTGCCCGGCAATAAGCAACCCGCGGCAGCCGCCAATTACTCCACAGAAGCCACCACCGACCACCAACTGCCCGGCGCCGACTTCACTCTCACCCTCACTCTCACCCTCACCTCTTCATGGCAGAAGCACTGGCAAAATCCGATTTCATCGGCCATGAGCAGCCGGCCGGCGCCCGGCCGTTCCTGCTGTTCCGCCGCCCCACCGCCAAGACGGGGTTGGTGGGCTGGCTGACCACGGTCGACCACAAGAAGATCGGCCTGATGTACGGGTGCTTCGCCACCTGCTTCCTGCTGCTGGGCGGCCTCGAGGCGCTGCTGATCCGCACCCAGCTCATCGTGCCGAACAACCATTTCGTCCCGGCGCATTTCTACAACGAGCTCTTCACGATGCACGGCACGACCATGATCTTCCTCGCGGTCATGCCGTTGAACGCCGCGTTCTTCAATCTGCTCGTGCCGCTGCAGATCGGGGCGCGCGACGTGGCCTTTCCGCGGCTGAACGCCTTCAGCCTGTGGGTGTTTGTGGCCGGCGCCGTGATCCTCAACGTCGGCTGGTTCCTCAAGGCCGGCGCGCCGGCGGCCGGCTGGTTCGGCTACGCGCCGCTGACGTCCAAGACCTTCACGCCCGACGTCTCCGCCGACCTCTGGGCCGT
>CAZAFS010000185.1:0-6248 GCA_964484165.1 uncultured Opitutaceae bacterium
GATCCAGACGCAGCCGCAGGGCCAGTCGGTGACCGCGGGCGCGAACGTCCAGTTCTCGGTGACCGCCAGCGGGGCGCCGGCGCCAACCTACCAATGGAACAAAGCTGGCACGGCGATCGGCGGCGCCACCAGCAGTTCGCTCAGCCTGAGCAACGTCCAAGCGTCCGATGCCGGCACTTACACGGTGGTGGTCAGCAACTCACTTGGCAGCGTCACCAGCAGTGCGGCCACGCTGACCGTCAACGCGCCGGTGACGCCGCCCTCCGGCGGTGGATCCTCCGGCGGCGGCGGAGGCGGCGGTGCGCTGCCGGCGTGGTTTGTCCTGGCCCTGGCACTGCTCGGCGCGGCGCGTTGCGTCGGACAACGCCGGTCCTTTCCCGGCGCATAGAGCCGCGCCGGCGGCGGGCGATTGCGGGCTCCGTCACCATGGCCGGGAGATTATTTCAACCCTCCGCACAAAGACCTCGGAGTGCGCCTCGGCGAGCGTCCACCAGTAGTCGCCGGGCGCCACGCCGGACGGCGGTTGCAGCCGGCCAGCCTCGTGGGCCGCGATCAGGCGCGCGCCTTCGTCGGTGAGCACGCGGATCATCACCTCGACCACCTCGGGCCAGGCGTGGCGGTAGAAGTCAGCCGGCGCCGCAGCGAGCGCAGCCGCCAGGTGCTCGGTTTCGGCGGAAGGCGGCGCCGCGGTTGTGGTTTCGCCGACGGCCGGCGCGGCGCCCGGCCCCGCCGGCCGGGCCGGAAAGATGAGCCGCAGGCTGCCGCCTTCGCGCACATACAGCCGCACCCCGAAGTCGATGACGTTGTCGGCCAACACCGAGCCGAGGGGCGGCCGCAGCAGATTGCCGGGATCCCCCGCCGTGGCGTTGGGCGCCTGGTACGGGGTCGCCGGCGCGGCGGCCGGGTCGAGATTGTAGCCGGCCTCAAATGTGCCGGGCGCGCCGCCGCTGGTGCGGGTGCGCCGCACTTCCGCCCGGAATAGCAGATACCGCGGTTCCGACGCCGCGCTCGAGGTCGCATTCTGCCGGATCAGTTGGTAACCGACAGCCACCGGGGCCGGGAGATCGGCCGCGCTCGCGTTGGTGTCGGGCTTGGTGGTGAAGAGCCGCAGCCAGACGCCGGCCACGCCGAAGCGCGCGTCCTCGATCCGCGCCGCGCCCAGCGCGAGCGTGCGCGGATGCAGGTTGCCGGGTTTGGCCTGCGCGGGGACCGCGGCGGGCTGCCACCGCCCCGACAGGCTCGTGTCGGGCAGCACCGCGACGGCCAGCCACACATTGCCGTCGGCGCGAAGAATGGCACCCTGCAGATCTTGCGCGACCTGATCGAGCACCAGCCGGGCCTGGACGGCCGCACCCAGGCGCCCGGTCGACTGGTTCCATTGGCGGAGCACGGCCGCCACCGCCGCGAACACCACGCCCGCCAGCACGACCGTGAGCGCCGCCGCGACCAGCAGCTCGATGAGCGTGAAACTGCGGCGGCCGTCAGTCTTCACGGCCGGAGGGCGAAGTTGAAGACCACCCAGTTGCGCTCCCCGACCGGCACCTCGCGCGAGGGATCGTCATCCGGCCGCGCGGCGCCGGGCGTCGGCGGACCGGCCGGCAGCCGGTAGGGCCACTGCACGCGCACGCTCACGGCCAGAAACCCGGCGCCCGCGGCGTACGGCAGGTCAAGCTGCTGGGTGACCTCGGCGAGGAAATAGCGGTCGCGACGGGCGATGCCCGGCAGCGCGAGTTCGTTCAGGGCGTGATCGGCGGCCGGCGCGGCGCCGTCAGCCCGGAGGACCCGCTGGCCGTCGCGGGTGGCAACCAACAGCAACGGCGTGGCAGAGCCGGCGGGCGGAACCGCGGCGGCGAGCCCCTCCAGTCCGAGCTCCGCCTGCAGCCGCTCCAGCTCCAGCTGGATGTTTCCGGCCAGCCGGGCGGCGACCTGCGTGTCGTCGGCGGCGGCGGCCGATCGCGCCGCCGGTCCAAACGCGGCGAGCAGGGCCACCAGGACGATCGCGACGAGACCGATCGCCACGATCACCTCCACCAGTGAGAACCCGGGCCGCATGGTTCGCCTCGCCTTCATGGGCCGAAGGCGCCGGCCTCGTTGAGGAGCGTCAGCGCGCCTGAGGAGCGCAGCAGCACGCCGCGCACGTCGTCGGGATTATCGAGGGTGAAGGGAACGCCGCCGGGATTCGCGGTCCGGCATCCCGTCGTGAGCACGAGGTTGCCACCGCTCGTGGTGCCGCG
Organism: uncultured Opitutaceae bacterium; assembly: GCA_964484165.1. GTDB lineage: Bacteria > Verrucomicrobiota > Verrucomicrobiia > Opitutales > Opitutaceae > Fen-1467. Next base: position 2,235 of record CAZAFS010000185.1, read on the forward strand.
GGACGTGAACTGCACGTAGTAGAAAAGTCCGGCGGGAATGTGGTTGACCGTCATCGCCTGGGCCGGGGTGGCGAGGGCGGTTGAACGCCGCGTCGCCGGCCACGCCGGGTTGCCCGGCACGGCCGCCGCCGGCGGCGGCACGACATAGGCGCCCGCCGGCAGCCAGAAGCCGCTCCCCTCCGCCAGCCAGTGGCCCGGATCGGCCGGGTCCTCCTGCACGATCTGCAGGTACCGCAGATGGCATGCCGCGTCCGCCGGATCCGCGGCGATCACCAGCCGCGTGTTTGACCCCGTGAGCGCGGCGCGAGCGCGCGCGGCGCCGCACAGGCTGGCGACCGTGCCCTGCGCCGCCTGCAAGCCCACGGCTTCGCCGGGCCGCCGCAACGACACGCCCAGGGTGCCGAGCAACAGGGCCATCAGGGCGACGACCGCCAGCAACTCCAGAAGGGTGAAGGCGGAAGCACCTTTGACCACGGATTTCACGGATGGGCACCGATGCTTTTTGCTCTTTGTTGATCGGCACTCGCGTAAGGACCAATCATCGCGCGGAGCACGCACTCGCGGCGGAGCTTTTCCCAATGCCACAGAAGCAGCGTGAAACAAAAATAACTTCCAACCATCCGTGCCAATCCGTGTCATCTGTGGTCACCTCCACCTTCAGCCGTTCATTTCCAGCTCAGCACGAGGTCGGCCGGGCCGGTCCCGCGGCCGGCCGAGTAGAACAGCGCGCCGGCGCGCACGCCGGCCGCCGGCAAATCAGTCTCGGCCGGCGTCAGCCCGGCCGTTCCGCAGGCGGCGCGGATCGCGGCCACAGGGCCGTCATCGGCCGGCTTGATGAAGCCGTCGCCGTTGCGATCCACCAGCACCCCGATCTCGGTGTTGCCGAAGGCGTCGCGCAGCAACTCGTCACCGCTGTAATCCGGCACCCCGCCCGGGCGCCCGGGATCTGCGAAATCCGCGTCGGCGAAGGCGCAGAACGAGAGCCGCTTGAGGTTGCCGTTGAGGTCCGCGGCGCCCGCCACCGCGGTGCCGTCGGGATTGCGGCCGCCCAAGGTGCGGACGAACTTCAGCGCATCGGCGGCGGTCGCGAGCCGGCCGTCGGTGCCGACGACCGGGTAATAGCCGTATTCCTGCCGGAACTGTTCCATGGCGGCGGCCCACTGGCTGAATTGCACCCGGGTCCGGGCCTTCAAGGCCGAGGCCCGCGCCGAGCCCAGCGACGGCATCAGCATGCCGGCCAGCAGCGCGATGACGGCGACGACCGCCAGCAATTCGACGAGCGTGAAGCCGCGGGGCCCGCGCCGGCTCATGGCGGACAAGGAGGCCCGCGGTTTCGGCGCCGGCCGGCGCCCTGGGCATGGCGCAAGCGGCCATGGCATGACCGACGCAGCGGCGGCCACGGCCCGGCTGGAAGACGGCGGCATAGGGGGTTCTCCATGAGGCGCCGACTCTCCCCGGAAGGCAAACGCAAATTTCCACTATCAGTAAACCTCCTCCTTCCGCCATTCGCCCCGAACTCGCCGCCCGGCATGGATGTCAACCAGGGCGTATTCTCAAAATCGAATTGTCATGGCTGATGTCGCCTTCGGCTCGGTACTGAACGAAGTGAAGAATCCAGTGGGACACCGTCAGAGCTCGCGGCGAAATCTTACTGGATCCTTCCTGCTTCGCCAAGGCTTCGCAGGACAGGTCGCTGCGCTCAGGATGACAGTCGGTAAAAATGGGAGTTTGAAGACACGCCTTGATAACTGACAGCGGTTGGTCGGCGGATGCCCCGGCCCCACGCCTGAGCGGAGGCCGGCCGGCGGGCAGCCCAGGAGCGGAGGGGGCTCCCGGCCGCGGCTTTTCGATCCTGCCCAGGGTGAGGTTGCGCCACCGGAGAGTATGCGCGATGCGCCGCGGGGCGGCCGCCGCGTGATTGTGCCTCAGCGGACCCTTTTCATGACTCGACGGTTTCCTGCAATCTGGCTATGCGGGCATTTGCGCCCAATCCCTGCGACCCAAAGCTCATGAGCGAACCTCCGCCGTTGCCGACGCCATATCCGGACGCTCCACCGGTGATAAGTCAGAGCCCGGCGACGGGCGGAATCGTCGGGGCAAAAGACGGGCAATCCGGCAAGGAGGCGGCGCTGCCACCCAATGAAATCCGCCTCAGCGGCCGCCCGGCCACGATGATATTGTTGGTTTTCCTTGGCGCCCAGTTCGGCGCCGGTTTCTTCGTGGCCGTCTTGGGCGGAATTTTTGCCGGCGTGGCTCATGCCATCCACCACTCGGTTTTTCCGCTCGCCCAGGGAGACGCGGAAATGAAATCGGCCATGACCGGGTTGGCCTTGATTCTCGGTTTTGTCGCCGGAGGTGTGGCGATGGTGTTGATGTCGGTTTCCTTGGTCCGCGAGCGGCTCGGTGATTGCAGCCCCACCGGGGCGGCGTGGGTTTACGGGCCGCGTAAGAAAATCGCGCAAGGATTTGGCGTCGGTGTCCTCGTGGCCCTGTGCTATGCGCTGGCGAATGCCGCGTTTCAGGGCTTGGGGGCGCGCCCAACTCCGGGCCCCCTGACCAGACTGGCGACCACTCCCGGCCTGTCGCAATTGGCCTGGTCCGTGGTCGCTCTCCTCCTCGCGCCGCCGATCGAGGAGCTCCTGTTCCGCGGCGTGCTTTATGGCGGCTACCGGCGGTCCTTGGGGGCGCCGGCGGCGGCCGCCCTGACGACGTCAATATTCGTGGTCCTCCACCTCAGCGAGATCATCCAATATTTGCCCTCGGCGCTCGGGATCGCCGGATTGGCGTTGACGGCCCTGTGGTTTCGCCTGCGCTCGGCGGCCATCGGGCCGGCGGTGGCGGTCCACTTTGGATACAACTTGGTGATCGTGCTGGCGACGGCCTGCTACGTCTGGCGATAACGACGAAATGCCTCCCGGTCGCGGCCGGCATACCCCGCCGCAGCAGCGGAGTGCCGGGGCCAGCCACCAGAATTCATCGCCGATAACCGGCGTGTCTCCTTCGCCCCCGCCGGGCGAAAAGCCAGGGCGGGCACGAGGCACCATCTCTGAGCCCCGCCCCTACTCCTCGTGCTGGAGCGAGGCGACGACGGAGAAATCCTCGAGCGTCGTCGTGTCGCCCTTCACGTCGCCGCCGGCGGCAATCTCCTTGAGGATGCGGCGCATGATTTTGCCCGAGCGGGTCTTGGGCAGGCCCGCGGCAAAGCGAATGGTGTCGGGCTTGGCCAGCGAGCCGATTTCCTTGGCGACGTGGGCGCGCAGATTCTCCTTGAGCTGTTCGGACGGCTCCACGCCGGACTTGAGGGTGACGAAGGCCACCAGCGCCTGGCCCTTCAATTCGTCGGGCCGGCCCACAACGGCGGCCTCGGCGACGGAGTGGTGCGACACGAGCGCGCTCTCGACCTCGGCCGTGCCGATGCGGTGGCCGGCGACGTTGAGCACGTCGTCAATGCGGCCGACGATCCAGAAATAGCCGTCTTCGTCCTGCCGGGCGCCGTCGCCCGTGAAATAGGTGCCGGGCACCTCGCTCCAATACTGGCGCCGGTAGCGCTCGTCGTCGCCCCAGAGCGTGCGCAGCATCGAGGGCCAGGGGCGCGTGATGACCAGTTTGCCGCCGGCGTTGCGGGGCGCCTCCTTGCCATCACCGTTGACGACCATGGGCACGACGCCGAAGAACGGCAGCGTGGCCGAACCGGGCTTGGTCGGGGTGATGCCGGGCAGCGGTGTGACCATGATGGCGCCGGTCTCGGTCTGCCACCACGTGTCGACAATCGGACAGCGCTTGCGGCCGATGGTCCGGTGGTACCACATCCACGCCTCGGGGTTGATGGGCTCGCCGACGGAGCCGAGCAGGCGCAGCGACCGCAGATGGTGCTTGAGCACGTGCTCGTCGCCCCAGCGCATGAAGGCGCGGATCGCGGTGGGCGCGGTGTAGAAGATGGTGACGCCGTGGCGGTCGATCATGTCCCAGAACCGGTCGGGCCCGGGGTGATTGGGCGCGCCCTCGTACATGAAC
>CAZAFS010000186.1:0-6225 GCA_964484165.1 uncultured Opitutaceae bacterium
CTTCATCCGTCCGGGGTGGTTTCGTCGAGGAAGATCCATTTCTCGACGTCGATCTGGTGCTGGTTGAGCGCGTCGGCGTATTCCTTTTTCTTCACCAGGCTCTCCGGCGAGTTCATCACCATCTGGATCCTGCCGCCGGGGATGTGGTGCTTAAGGAGCAGCATCGAGGCGTCGTAGTCGCGGCTGTCGTAGCCCACGCCGATCCGGCGGTAGGCCGCGTCGGTCGAGTCGGCCACGCCCTGCTCCGTGAGCATGAGGTCGGTGGCATAGGCGCCGAACCCGGCGCCGCGCCCATCGTAATAAAGCAGGAGGATGCACCCGACGCCGTAGGTCACGATGTGTTTCACCGCGCCCTTGAACTTGTCGCGGTTGTCCACGCTGCGCAGCGGGAAGCGGTTGAACAGCGATTCGCTTTGCAGCCGCACCACCGGAATGTCGTGGGGGCGCACCCGGCCGTGGGTGAGCACGACGAAATCCTGGGAGGTCACGATGTCGTAGTAGACGTGCACCTGGAACCAGTACGGCGTGCTGAGCAGCTCGACGATGGGATCGTCCGGATGGTCCTTGCGGTGGGCGGCGAGGCAGTCGGGGTCGATCTTGACGAAGAACCGGTTGTCGCGGATGAGCTCGTACCCGAGCACGAGCGGCTTCGGCCCGGCCATGTAGCGCTCGATGCCATGCTGCTGGAAGAGCCGGGTGAATTGCGGTTCGTCGAGCAGGATGTCGTCGTCGACCGGTTTCACCGGCAGGAAGTAGGTGGCGGCGTAGATGAAGCGCTGGGCCTCGGGCAGGGCGTGCGGCTTGAACGGGACGACCGGCTCGGGCGGCAGCGCGTGGCGGAGGGTCGATTGTTCGGGGTGGACGAGAATGTGGCCGGCGTCGGCCTTGGAGGTGAGGTAGGCAAGATTGAAGGGCGAGGGGGCGAATTCGAGCGCCTCGGTACCGGCGATCTGCAGGCCCTGGGCGCGGAGCGCGGCGACCTTGTCGGGATTGTTGGTGAGGACGATGAACGGCGCCGTGAGGCCCAGCAGGTGGCAGATGTGGGAGATGTTCTCGTACTGGCGGTGGTCCTGCTTGAGGCCCATGACGCGGTAGGCCTGGAAGGTGGACAACCGGTCGTGCGAGGCCTGCACGAGCATGCGGTCGCGCGCCTTGGCCACGTAGCCCACGCCGCGCCCCTCCTGCATGAGATAGAAAAGGATGCCGCTGCCCTTTTGGGCGATGACCTTGAACGCGCCCTCGAGCTGCTGCACGCAATCGCAGTCGCAGCCGCGCAGCGTCTCGCTGGTCACGCACGACGAGTGCACCCGGGTGTAGAGGACGGGGGCGCCGGCAATGTCGCCGTAGGCCAGCGCGATGATGTAGCTTTTGTTGATGACGTCCTGGAAAATGTAGGCGCGGAACGTGCCGAAGCGCGTGTCGAGACTGCAGTTGGCCAGATACAGCGTGGTGCCGTAGAGCGGGCGCTCCTCAATCGCGGTGAGCCGGGTCACCGCGCCGGCGGCGTACTGGAGCTCCCGCACCAGCCGGTCGAGATCCGGGATATCGGCGGCGGCCGCGGCCGGCGGATCCGCAGGGCTGGACTCAGTTCTCGACATGCGGGGAAACTAGACGCCACCGGGCCTGGTTGCACGGGGAATTTGCATTCGCGGGGGTCCGGCCGAGGTGGAGCGGCGACGCCCTCGTCGCCGGGTGCCGGGCAACGCGACGAGGGCGTCGCGTCCCCAGTTGACCGCGCCGTGGCGCCACGCCCGTCGCGGGATTGACGATTGCTCTCGCTTCCGTTCACGGCTTATTTCCGGACCCAGCGAAGTCTTCTTCCCGCCATGCGCATCATCGACGCCCACGTGCATCTCTATCCGGCCGAAGTCGGCCGGGATCCCGGGCGGTGGGCGGAGGCGCGGGGCGAGCCGCATTGGGCGGAGCTGTGCACCCGGCGCCGCCGGGACGGCCGCCCGGTGCAAACATTTCCCGACGCGGACCAGCTGCTGCGCGACATGGATGCGGCGCGGGTCGAGCGGGCGGTTTTGCAGGGCTGGTATTGGCAGCGGCCCGAAACCTGTGCGTGGCAGAACCGTTTCTATGCGGCGTGCGTCCGGACGCACCCCGACCGCCTGGCGGCGTTTGCCACCATCCATCCGGCGGCGGGCGCGGCGGCCGTGGAGGCGGAGATCCGCCGGGCGCAGGCGGAGGGCCTGTGCGGGCTGGGGGAGCTGTCGCCGCACTCCCAAGGCTGCGCCGTGGACGATCCGGCGCTGGCCGCGGCGCTGGCGCTGGCCGGCGAGTTGAAACTGCCGGTCAACCTCCACATGAGCGACCGGCAGGCGAAGCCATATCGGGGCAAGGTGGAGACGCCGCCGGAGGATTTCCGGTACCTCGCGCGGACGTTTCGGGCCACGACGTTCATTTTCGCCCACTGGGGCGGCGGGGTGCTGGTGCTGGAGACGAATCCGACGGTGCGGCAGGAGCTGGCCAACGTCTATTACGACACCGCCGCGTCGCCGCTCATCTATGACGATCGGATCTGGCGCACCGCGCTCGACCTCGTGCCCGCCGGGAAGATTCTTTTCGGCACGGATTACCCGCTGGTGCTTTATCCCCAGACGGAGCGCGCGCCGGGCTGGCAGGGCATGCTGGCCGAGATGGACGGAGCCGGGCTGACCGCGGACGAAAAGGCCGCGCTGCTCGCGGGCAATACCGCGCGCTTGCTCGGGCTCTAGGAGCGCGCGCCGCCGGCGCGCCGAGGCGTTCGATTCAGCGGGCGGGCCGCCCGCGCTCCGATTAGCGAATGTTGGGGGCGCGCGCCGCCGGCGCGCCTATGGTTTCGGCTCCGTGGGTGGCTCAGCCGTGGCCGGGCAATATGCGCTGCTCCACAGCCAATCTTGGGGCTTGTGACACAAACCCGCCCGCACGGGGTTATGATGGATGTACGCGACCACCGCCAGAAAGTGGTGGCGGTTGCGGATGAATCGGTCCCAGTAGTCGGGCTGCCAGAGACGCCGCCTTGGAGCACCAACCGGCATCATCTGCTTGGCGGTGTATGACTTCCAGGATTGGACAATGAGCGACAAAGAGCGGCGCCCGTTAGGCTCGATCAACACATGGACATGGTTGGGCATTACCACCCAGGCGTGCAGATGATAGAAGCAAGGTTCGAAGTGGTGCCAATTGGCGACGACGATGCCGGCATTCCGCGGCTCGCGGAAAATGCAGCTGCCGTGACCGGCATCGAGGTAGCGTTCGATCTCGCTTTGACCCGACTCATCGTTGTGGTTCGCGTCTTTCAGGCGGGCCAACACGTGGGAAGGTAGCGCGTCGCTCAAGCGATAGGTCACACATTGCAGTGACACTCCGTCATCGAAATGGGGAAGGTACCCCCGGGAATGCCATCCCGAGACAAAGCGCATTGCTAGGGCATATCACGAACCCCATTTTCTACAAACCGGAATTTCGGTTGCGGGCGGGCCGCCCGCGCTCCGATTGGCGAATATTGGAGCGCACGCCGCCGGCGCGCCACGGCAATCGATTCAACGGCCGGGCGGCCGATCTCGCGAGGAGCTTGCAATGCCGCCGCCCTTGGACGACCGGTAAGGTCGTCCTCATGAGCGTCCAGCCGCCCATCGTCCAACTGCGCGCCGCCACCAAGCGCTTCGGCGCCGGGCCGGTCGTGCTGGAGCAGATCACGCTCGAAGTCCGCCCTGGCGAGTTCGTCAGCCTGATCGGGCCGAGCGGCTGCGGAAAATCGACCCTGCTGCGGCTGGTCTCGGCGCTGAGTCCGGCGACCTCGGGCGACCTGCGGGTGGATGGCACCACGCCCGCGCGGGCCCGCGAGCATCTCGCTTTTGTCTTTCAGGAGCCCACGCTGCTGCCGTGGCTGACGGCGGCGGAGAACGTGGCGCTGCCGTTGCGGCTGCGCGGGGCGCCCGCGGCGGCGCGGCGCGCCCGGGCGGCGGAACTGCTCGCCCTCGTGCGGCTGCGCGACGCGGGTGAACTCTATCCGCGGCAGCTGTCGGGCGGCATGAAGATGCGCGTCTCCATCGCCCGCGCCCTGTCGCGGGAGCCGCGCATCCTGCTGCTCGACGAGCCGTTCGGGGCGCTCGACGACATCACGCGGAATCACCTCAACGAGGAGCTGCTCGGCTGGCGTGAGAAAACGCCCTTCACGGCGTTGTTCGTGACGCATTCGGTGGCCGAGGCGGTGTTCCTGTCGAGCCGCATCGTGGTCCTGGCCGCGAATCCCGGCCGCATCGCGGCGGAGGTGCCGGTCGACTTCGGCTATCCGCGCGCGGCGGCGCTGCGCGAGCAACCGGAGTATTTCGCCAAGGTGGCCGAGGTGTCGCGGCTGCTGCACGTGGTGGAGGGGGGCCGGGCGGCATGAAACGGCGCGACTGGGTGAACTGGCTGCCGCCGGTGGTGTCGGGCGCGCTTTTCTTCGCGCTGTGGTACGGCGTGCGGGCGGCGACGGGGCTGCAGAGCTGGATCCTGCCCACGCCCGCGGAGATCCTGGCCGCGGCGGGGCGGGAGCACGCCACCCTGCTGCGGGCCGCCGGGCACACGGCGGTGGGGGCGCTGGGCGGATTCCTGGCGGCCGCGCTGGCGGGTTTTCTGATCGCGCTCGGGCTGGGCGGCGCGCGCTGGCTGCGCACGGGGCTTTATCCCTGGCTGCTGATGCTGCAGATGACCCCGGTGATCGTGCTGGCGCCCATCATCGTGCTGTGGGCCGGCCCCGGTCTGCCGGGCATCATCACCGTCACGTTCCTCATCAGCTTCTTCCCGATCGTGGTGAACACGACCCAGGGCCTGCTGTCGGCCGAGGCGCACATGGTGGATCTATTTCAAATGTATGGCGCCACGCGGCTGCAGGAGCTGCGCCTGCTGCGCCTGCCCGCGGCCCTGCCGTACTTCCTGGCGGGCCTGCGCATCGCGGCCACCCTGGCGCCCATCGGCGCGATCTTCGGCGAGTACCTGGTGGGCAACGCCGCGGGCGGCACCGGCGGCCTGGGCTTCCTCGTCTACAGCTACAACGTGCAGATCAAAATCCCCGCGTTGTTTGCCACAGCCGTAACCAGCTGTTTGCTGGGGTTGGTCTTTGTGGCCGCGGTGGCCTGGCTCAACTGGGCGCTGCTGCACCACTGGCACGATTCGTTCGAACGACACGACCGCTGACGCCGCCCCGCCCGATCGCTGCGGGGCGGAAATCCGAAGCTCGAAAACCGAAACAAATGAGTTCACCTGACCGGCAAGAAGCACGGCGGACTCGATCATCGCTCCCGCCATGGTTTGCAGCATTCGGCTGGTCGGCTTTGCTCGATTGTTTCGGATTTCGGATTTCGAGTTTGAGCTTTCCCGACGCAAGGCGCCTGGCCGGAAGGTTTTTGCGGATGAGGCCGGTCGTGGCGCTGCTCACGGTGGTTTTTCTGGCGGGTTGTGTCCGCAAGGAGGGCGCGGCCGCGCCGACCGGTGCGCCCTCCACGGTGCGCTTCCAGACCGACTGGTTTCCGGAGCCGGAGCACGGCGGCTACTATCAGGCGCTGGCCCGGGGCTATTACGCCGCCGAGGGTCTGGACGTCGCGATTCTGCCGGGCGGGCCCAGCTCGGGGTTTCTGACCGCCGTGGCCACCGGCCGCGCCGACCTTGGCATGTCCAACGGCGACGACGTCATCACCGCCATCGCGCGCGGCGTGCCGGTCCGGATCGTCGCGGCCGAGATGCAGCACGACGCCCAGGGCATCCTGTTTCACGACGAGCATCCCGTCCGCCGGCTGCAGGATCTGGACGGCAAGATCGTCATGGCCGGGCCGGGCTCGGTCTGGGTGCAGCTCGTGCAGCAGCACTACGGCATCCACTTCAACCTGCGGCCGCTGGCGGGCGACCTGGCGCGGTTCATGAACGACCCGACGTTCCTCCAGCAGTGCTTTGTGACCAACGAGCCGTACTTCGCGCGGCAGCGCGGGGCACACGCCGGCGCGGTGCTCGTCTCGACCCTCTGCCCGGACTACGACCCGTACCGGGTGATCTTCGCCCGCAACGACTTTCTCGCGCAGCATCCCGAGGTGGTCCGGCGTTTTGTGCGCGCCAGCGTCCGGGGCTGGATCGACTACCTCACCGGCGATCCCGCGCCGGCCAACGCCCTGCTGCGGAAGCTGCGGCCCGACCTGCCGGCCGACTTCCCGGCCTACAGCATCGGGGCGATGAAGGACTACCACCTGGTGCTCGGCGACCCGG
>CAZAFS010000187.1:0-6221 GCA_964484165.1 uncultured Opitutaceae bacterium
CGGCGGAGCGCGCCCGCGCCGGGACCCTGCTCGAGCGGATGGGGCTGGCCGACCGCGCGCACCACCTGCCGGCCCAGCTCTCGGGCGGGGAATGCCAGCGCGTGGCCATCGCCCGGGCCCTGATGAACCAGCCACGCGTCATCCTCGCCGACGAGCCCACCGGCAATCTCGACGAACGCACCGGCGACGCCGTCATCGCGCTGCTGCTCGGCGCCGGCCGCGAGCAGGGCGCCGCGCTGGTGCTGGTGACGCACAACCCCCGGCACGCCGCCAAGTGCGACCGGCAGCTGTTGCTGCAGGAGGGCGTCCTCGGGGAGGGCTGAGAAGGGCCGTTTTGGGTTTTGAGTTTTGGGTTTCGAGTTGCGAGAAGTAGCACGGCCCAATCGGGGCCCACGGCGATGTCTTCACCCCAAACCCAAAACCCGGCACCCCCAACCGGATCCACCCGCCTGCGCTGCGGCGTCGTCGGCACCGGCTCGCTCGGCCAGCACCACGCGCGCATCTATGCCTCGCTGCCGGGCGCCGTGCTGGCCGGCATCTGCGAGGCGGATGACGCCCGGGCCGCGGCGGTCTGCGCGCAATACCAGTGCCGCCGCTTCGCCACGCCGGAGGCGCTGGGCGCGGCCTGCGACGCCGTGTCGGTGGCGGTGCCGACGGACCGGCATGCCGCGGTGGCGCTGCCGCTGCTGGCGCAGGGCTGCCACCTGCTGATCGAGAAGCCGATCTGCGCCTCGCTGGCCGAGGCCGAGCAGGTGCTGGCGGCGGCCCGCGAGCACCACTGCCTGGTGCAGGTCGGCCACGTGGAGCATTTCAATCCCGTGATGGCGTTCCTGGAAAAGGAGGCGAGCCGGCCGCAGTACATCACCACGGAGCGGCTCGCGCCCTACCAGACGCGCGGCACGGAGGTGGGCGTGGTGCTGGACCTGATGATTCACGACATCGGCATCGTGCTCGCCCTGGTGAAGGCGCCGATCCGCCGCATCGACAGCGTGGGCATCAACGTGCTGTCGAAAACCGAGGACATCGCCAACGCCCGGATCGAATTTGACAACGGCTGCGTCGCCAACCTGAGCGCGAGCCGCCTGAGCCTGAAGAAAAACCGCGAGATCCGCGTGTTCCAGGACAACGCCTATCTGTCGCTCGACTTCATGAACCAGAAGGGCCACCTGGTGAAGAAAAGCGATCTCATCGCCTACGGCCTGAAGCTGAAGATCGGCCTGGTGAAGCCGGGCGACGCCAGCTCCATCCCGGTGCACGAGATTCCGATCGAAAAGGGCGAGCCGCTGGCGATCGAGCTGGGCCATTTCGTGGACAGCGTGGCCAAGGCCCGGCAGCCCAAGGTCGGCGCGGCGCTGGGCAAATCGGCGCTCGAGGTGGCCATCGCGATCACGGACCAGATCCGCGCCGCCCACCACTGATGCCCAAGACTGCAGAGGAGGGTAGGGCGGGACCGCCGGGCCCGCCGCCATCAGGGGCAAAACTGCCGCAGAGAAAAATCCTGCCTCATCATGTCCCAGACTGGGTGAAATCTGATTCGATCTTCTTCGTGACGGTCTGCTGCCAGCCGCGAGGATTGAATCAACTTTGCCGCGTACCAGTGGCGGCGGTGCTGTTTGATGCGGTGGCGTTCCGCCCGTGTTCGGGCCGCTGGGACGTGCATCTTCTGCTCCTCATGCCTGACCATTTGCATGCGCTTATAACCTTCCCGCGGGAAGAGAAGATGAAGAAAGTCATGGCCAATTTCAAAGAGATCACCGCAAAGCGGGCCGGCATTGCCGGGCAGCGCGATTTTTTTGACCACCGGCTTCGCACAAAGGACTCGTTTCAGGACAAGACACGGTACATTCTCACGACTCCCGTGCGCCAAGGCCTCATTGAAAACCCGGAACACTGGCCTTACGTCTGGCGCCCGGAACAACTGAACGGCGGGCCCAGCGGTCCCGCCCTACCAGGTCGATGACTGTGACCTCACTGCGGCCGTTTTCGCTGCCGCCGCCGGCGGGCGGGCGGGTGGACGTCCTCGTCATCGCCGGGGAGCATTCCGGCGACGGGCATGCGGCACGGATGGTGAAGGGCCTGCTGGCGGAGCAGCCGGAGCGGCGGATCTGCGCCCTGGGCGGACCGGCGCTGGCCGGCGCCGGGGCGCAGCTGCTGCATGACCTCACCGCGTCGTCGGTGGTCGGTTTGGTTGAGGTGCTGAAGAACCTCCGGTTCTTTCGCGCCCTGTTCGCCGCCACGCTGGATTGGATCGAACAGCACCGGCCGCGCGCCGTGTGCCTGATCGACTATCCCGGCTTCAACCTGCGGGTCGCCCGGGCCCTGCACGCCCGCGGCCTCTCGACCAAGGGAGGCGGCGCGATCCGCACGCTCTACTACATCAGCCCGCAGATCTGGGCGTGGAAGGCCGGCCGCCGCTTCGAGATGGCGCGGCATCTCGATGCGATGGCCGTCATCTTTCCCTTCGAGGTGGCCAGCTATGCCGACACGGCCCTGCCGGTGGAATTCGTGGGCCATCCGTTCGTGGCGGACGACTACGCGGCGCCGATGCACTACGACGCGGCCGGACCGGTCCTGCTCCTGCCGGGGAGCCGCCGGCAGGCCGTGGCCCGCATTTTTCCGGCGCTGCTCGGCGGCTACGCGCGCCTGGTCGCCAGCCATCCGGACCGGACGGCCGTGGTGCTCCACCCCGGCGACGAGATCCGCCACGTGCTCGAGGCGTCCCTGCGGCGCCGGCCCTGGCGGGCACTGGCCGGGCGGGTGGCGCTGCGCCGCACCGGCGAGCCCGTCGCCGCCGCCGCGGTGCTGACCAGCTCGGGCACGATGTCGATGCATTGCGCGCTGGCGGGGATTCCAGGCGCGATTGCCTACCGGGCGAATCCGCTGACCTATCTCCTCGGCCGCTGGCTGGTGCAGGTGCCGTACCTCGGCATCGCCAACCTGCTGCTCGGCGAGCCGATGTATCCGGAATACCTGCAGGGCGCAGCGACTCCGGACCATCTGGTCAGCGAACTGGCCGCGAGCCTCGACGATCCCACACGGCGCGCCCGCAGCGCCGAGCAGGCCCGGCGGCTGCGCGCCATCCTGCACCAGCCCGCGACCGGCACCGCCGCCGGCTGGCTGGCGCGGCAGCTGGGCGCCGGGTGATTTCCGGCGTTGTCAGGGGAGGACAATCCGGCATTATCCCTCCCCATGCCCCCCGCCCGCAGCGCGTCCCGCCCCATGCGGCGCCTGTCGATCGTTCTCCTGATTCTGCTGTCCGGCTGCGGCTTTTCCCTCCTCGGCTGGTGGAGCGTGCGGCGGGAGGCCCGCCGCACGGAGGCGGTCCGCTTCGGCAATCAGTGCGACCGCGTCGTGGCGGCGATGTCCCGGCGGCTGGAGATGACGGAGGAAGCCATGGTGGGGGCGCGGGCGCTGATCTACGCCAGCGAAAACGTCGAGCAGCGCGAGTGGTCGGAGTATTTCCGCACGGTGGAGCCCTTCGTCAAGCCGGGGCTGGCGGCCTTTGCCTTCGTGGAGCGGGTCACCCCCGACCGGGCGGAGGAGTTCTGGCGGGCCCCGGCGGCCGCGGGACTGCAGCCGACGGACCGGACACTTCGGCCCGGACGCGACGCGCAGCACATTATGACGATGATCGCGCCGCTGGAAGGCAACGCGGCGCTGCTGGGGCGCGACCTGGCCGCGGACGACAATCGTTATGAGGCGGCCCGATCGGCCATGCGCACCGGCCGGGCCGGCCTGTCGCGACCGGTCAATCTGCTGCTGGACCGCGGGCAGACCCGGGGGATGGCGCTCTTTGTGCCGGTCTACCGCTCACACTTGAATGTGCCGGCGGCCGAAGCGGAGCGCGAACGCGACCTGCTGGGCTGGGTGACGGCCGGCGTGCGCCTGCAGCCGTTGTGGGAGGGCCTGACGGATGTGGTCGACGGGCAGATCGACCTCGAAGTGTACGGGGATCCCGAGTCGGAGGGCCGGGCGGTGCTGTACGACTCGAACAACGATCTCCCGGCGGGTTTCCGGGCGGCCAACCACCCGCCGCGGATCGACGACGGGACCTTTGTGCGCGAGTTTCCGCTGCCGCTTTACGGCCGGGATTGGCTGATAAAGATGACGGCCCGGCCGGAGTTCGTGGCGGCGGGCACGCACCGCCTGCCCTGGGTGGTGTTGGTCAGCGGCCTGATCGTCACCGGACTTTCCGCGGGGCTCTTCTGGTCCGTGACCAGCGCGCGGATGAAGGCGCTCGCGCTGGCCGAACGGATGACCAGCGACCTGCGCGCCGCCGAGGCCGAGCTGCGCCGCGAGCGGCGGATGATGGACGCCTTCATGCAGTCGGTGCCTGACGCCGTCTACTTCAAAGATCTGCAGTCGCACTTCATCAATTGCAGCCATTCCCTGGCCCGCTACTTCGGCAAGACGAGTCCCGACGAGCTGAGGGGCAAGACCGATTTCGACTTCTTTTCGGACGAACACGCCCGGCCGGCGTTTGAGGCGGAACAGCAGATCATCCGCACTGGCGAACCGGTCATCGGCCTGCCGGAAAAGGAGGTGTTCCCCGACGGGCGCATCCAATGGTCCCTGACCACGAAAATGCCCATGTACGACGAGGAGGGGCGCATCGTCGGCACCTTCGGCATCAGCAAGAACATCACCGAACTCAAGCTGGCCGAGGACAAGCTGCGCAGCCAGGAGGCGTTCCTGCGGTTCATTTTCGACCACGCCCCCGTCGGCATATCGTGGCGGACCCCGGACGACATCGCCAGCCACGTGGTCAATCGCGAGCACGTGCGCATCACCGGCGTCTCGGCGGAGGACTCGAGGAAGCCGGGGACCTTCGCCCGCGCCTCGCACCCGGACGATCTCGCCGTGCAACAGGAGCTGGTGAAGAAGTTCGTCAGCGGCGAGACCGACCAGTACTCCCTGGAGAAACGTTTTATTCATCCCGACGGCCAGGTGGTGTGGACGGCGATCACCAGCCGGATGTTTGTGGATCCGGCCACGGGCCAGAAACAGGTGGTGACCACGATGCTCGACATCACCGAGCGAAAGAAGGCGCACGAGGAAATGGCGCGCAAGGAGGCGCTATACCGCTTCATCTTCGAGCATACGCCGGTGGGCATTTCCTGGATGCAGAGCCGGCGGGCCGAGACCCGGATCGTCAACCCCGCCCATGAGCGGATCACCGGCGTGCCGGCGGCGCTGGCGATGGACACGGCCAACTACGTCGCGGCCTCCCACCCGGAGGACCGCGAGAAGCAGCAGGTGCTGACGGACAAGCTCTACCACGGGGAGATCGACCAGGTGATGCTGGAGAAACGCTATCTCCACCGCGATGGCGGCCTGGTCTGGGCCGTGCTGTCCATCTACCTCCAGCGCGATCCAGTCTCGGGCGTGACGCAGGAGATCACCACCGTCGTCGACATCACCGAGCAGAAACAGGCGGCGGAGGAGCTGCGGCAGGCCAAGGAGGCGGCCGAACGGGCCAGCCAGGCCAAGAGTGCCTTCCTGGCCATGATGAGCCATGAGATCCGCACCCCCATGAACGGCGTCATCGGCATGACCAGCCTCCTGCTCGATTCGCCGCTGACGCGCGACCAGCGCGACTACGCCGAGACGATCCGGGCCAGCGGCGAGACCCTGCTCACCATCATCAACGACATTCTGGATTTCTCCAAGATCGAGTCCGGCCGCCTGGAACTCGACACCGAGGTTTTTCCGGTGCGCGAGTGCATCGAGGGCGCGCTCGACCTCCTGGCGAGCAAGGCCGCCGAAAAACATCTCGACCTGCTTTACGAAATCGCCGACGGCGTGCCGCAGACCGTCCGCGGCGACGCGACCCGCCTGCGGCAGATTCTGGTCAATCTGCTGGCGAACGCCATCAAGTTCACTGACCGCGGCGAGGTGGCGCTCAGCGTCCGTTTGCGACCGCCGGATCTCCCTCCGTCCGGAGCCGGGACCGGCGGCAGCGGCTCGCCGCTGGTGGTCGCCGGCCGGACGGGGTCGCTGACGCCGCTCCGCGGGACCGGCGGACTCTTGGGCTCGCCGCCGTCTATCCCGGTGCCGGCCGCCCTGACCGGCTCGACGCCACCCACCAGCGCCGCGGCCGGGCAGGGGAGTTCATCCCCGCCGCTGGTCGTGGCGACCGAGCGCCAGTTCGTCGACCTCCTGTTTAGCGTCGCCGACACCGGCATCGGCATTCCGCCGGAGGCGTTGGGCCGGCTGTTCCG
>CAZAFS010000188.1:0-6186 GCA_964484165.1 uncultured Opitutaceae bacterium
GTGCCGGACGAACGCCGCGAGCGTCTCCTTGCTGACGTGGTGTTCCATGCCTTCCGCGTCGGCCAGGGCCACCGCGGGGGGCACGCCGAGCGATTCGAGGAATTTGCTCACCACCTCGTGGCGGCGCCGCGACTCCTCCGAGAGCCGGCGGCCGGCCCCGGTCAGGAAAATCGCCTGATAGGGCTGCGCGGTCACCAACCCGGCGCGGCGCAGGCGCTGGACGGTGCGGTTCACCGTCACATGGGTGACGCCCATGCGGCGCGCGAGGTCAGTCACGCGCGCCTCGCCGGTCGTCGCGATGAGGTCGGCGATCATCTCCACGTAATCCTGGGCGGTCTCCTGCGCGTTCTCCGCCCGGGTGCGCTGCAGGGCGGCGTGGGCGGAGGCAGAACCGGGAGCAGCGGACGGGACCGGCGCGCGTTTCACGCCGGCAGCTTGTGCGCGGAGAAAGCCGGTTGACAATCCCGCAAATTGCTGTAGCCAAGGCTACATTTTCCGCGATGCCGGACGAACCTGATCCACCGCCACCCGCCGCCGCCGGAGCACCCGGCCCCGGTGCCCCCCCGGCCGTCCCGCCGGCCGGCCACGTGTCGCTGGAGGGCCTGCACGGCACGATAAACGTGCCGCCCCACCACGCCGGATTCTGGCGCCAATGGCGCGCCTTCGTCGGACCGGCGATCCTGATCAGCGTCGGCTACATGGACCCGGGCAACTGGGGCACCGATCTGGCGGGCGGGGCGCAGTTCAAATACGGCCTGCTCTGGGTCGTCGCCCTGGCCAGCTTCATGGCGGTCATCCTGCAGGTGATTTCGGCCCGGCTGGGTGTGGCGACCGGCAAGGACCTGGCCCAGTGCTGCCGCGACTACTACCCCGGGTGGACGCGGTTGCCGAACTGGATTTCCATGGAAATCGCCATCGGCATGACCGATCTGGCCGAGTCGCTGGGCAGCGCGGTGGCCCTCAACCTGCTATTTCATATTCCCCTGCAGTGGGCGATCGTCATCACCGCCTTTGACGTGATCCTGCTCCTCGCCCTGCAGGGGTTCGGCATGCGGCTGATCGAGGCGGTGGTCACGGTCTTTGTGCTGACCATCGGCGTTTGCTATAGTGTCGAGATTTTTGGACTGGCCCAGACCCGGCCCGATTTTCTGGAAATGGGCCGCGCCATGATCCGGCCCGATTTTACCCACGCTGGCATGCTCCTCGTGGCCATCGGCATCATCGGGGCGACCGTCATGCCGCACAACCTTTACCTCCACACCGCCCTGGTGCAGACGCGCAAGTTGCAGCAGGACGAGCCGTCGGTCCGCCGCGCGATCCGGTTCAACACGATCGACTCGGCGGTGGCGCTGACCATCGCCTTCTTCATCAACGCGGCCATCCTGGTGCTCGCGGCGATCGTGTTCTACGGCAAGGCGGGTGTGACGGTGGCCGGCGGGCGGGTGGTCGAATTCAACGTCAACAGCGACTGGATCCGCGTCGCGTACCTGACGCTGGCGCCGCTGTTGGGGACGACGCTGGCCAGCACGCTCTTTGCGGTGGCGTTGCTGGCCAGCGGCCAAAGCAGCACGATCACCGGCACCCTGGCCGGGCAGGTCGTGATGGAAGGTTTCATGCATTGGCGGATCAAGCCCTGGGTGCGGCGGCTGATCACGCGCACGCTGGCGGTGGTGCCGGCGATCTTGATCATCAGCGTCCGCGGCAGCGGCAGCGTGACCGATCTGGTCAACCTCAGCCAGGTGGTGCTGTGCATCGAACTGCCGTTCGCCATGTTCCCGCTGCTGCAGTTCACCAGTTCGCGCAAACGGATGGGCCGGTGGCGGAACGGCTGGTTCCTCCTGATTGGCGGCTGGGGCAGTGCGTTGTTGATTACGGCGATGGATATCTATAGCCTGCCGGACGCGCTGAAACAGGCTTGGGCCGTGATCATCGGCCACTGATCACCGGCCGCCACGCACCCGCAGCGGAGAGCACCCCATGTATGACAAGATTCTCGTGACACTGGACGCGACGCCCACCGACCGGGCGATCATCGAGCACATCAAACAGATGGCGCAGCTCATGCAAAGCCGCGTTGCGCTGCTGCATGTAGCCGACGGCTGGGCGGCGCGGATGTTCGGGCCGGATGCGGTCAGCCCGGAAATCACCGAGGACCAGGCCTATCTGGAAAAAGTCCGTGCCGAGTTTCAAGCCGCCGGCATTCCCACCGAGGCCGAGCTGGCCTATGGCGATCCGGGCCGGGAAATCGTCAACTGGGTCAAGGCCAAAGGCTGCGACCTTGTGGCGATGAGCACCCATGGACACAAATTCGTTGCCGACCTGTTTCTCGGCACCACGTCCCGGCGTGTCCGGCACAGCGTCAGCGTGCCCGTGCTCCTGCTGAAGGCGAAGTGAGCGGCCGCTAGCGGGCGAATCCGCGTGGCCGTTTCGCTTCGGCCGGAAACGTGCCGTTGTAGGAGCGAGCTTGCTCGCGATAGAAGAGTAGAATTCGCCTGCAAGCAGGCTCCTACATCACTCACGGGACGGTTCGGGTATCGGCGGCTCTGGGGTTTCCCGGACGATTTCCGGTCCCGGCGCGGGGATGTTTTTTGTTTTCCAGGATCGCCGCGGCCTGAATTCTGGTGAACTTGATCGCATGCCGATGCCGGCCCCCTTGAGAGTCCCGCTTGATGCCGCCCGTCGTTTCGTGCGGCGCGCCTTGTTGCTTGACGCGCCCGTGGCCGGGGTGGCGGCGGCGCTCGATTACCTCGGCTATGTCCAGATCGACCCGGTCAACGTCTGCGGGCGCATGCACGATCTGATTCTACGGAACCGCGTCACCGGCTATCGCGAGGGCGCGCTGCACGCCCATCTCCATGCGCCGGAGCGCCGCGGGTTCGAGCACTACCTGCGAGGCGGGCATGGCATTCTGGCGGCCTTCCCGCTGGAGGCGTGGCCGTTTCTCACGGGCGGGATGCAACGCCGGAGTCGGTTGCGCGGCGCGCATTCGGGCCGGCTGACCCCGCGTGAGGCCGTGCTGGCGGAACACATCCTCGCCGAGATGGGCGCGCGCGGACCGCTGACGTCCGACGACATCGAGCACGAGGGGAGGGCGCGGTCGGCGTGGGGCCGGCCGGGCCGGCTGGTGAAGCACGTGATGGAAAAGCTGTTTGCGCACGGCCGCGTTCTCATCACCGCCCGCCGCAATTTCCGGCGCGTCTACGATCTGCCGGAGCGCGTGCTGCCCCGCGCCATCCTGGAGCAGCCGCCGCGCGCCGAGCCGGAGGTCGAGGTCTGGGGCCTGCTCCAGCGACTCAAACAACGCCGGCTGATCAGCCTCAACCGGCGCGAACTCCCGCTCGTGGCCGATCACATCCAGCCGGTGGCGGTGGACGGGCTGGCGACGCTGTATTGTCTGCGGCCGGATGCGGCGCTGTGCGATGCCGTCATGGCCGAAGCGCCGCCCGCGTCGTCCCCGCTGCTGCTCGCGCCGCTGGATCCGCTCATTTACGACCGCCGGCTCACGCGCGACCTGTGGGGCTTCGACTACACGTGGGAGGCGTACACGCCGCCGGCGAAACGGAAGCGCGGCCACTACGCCCTGCCGGTGCTCGCGGGCACGGAGATCGTGGGCCATGTCGATGCGAGGGCGGACCGGGAGCGGGGAAGGCTCCGGGTGGTGTCCCGCCGCGTGCGCCGCGGGCACAAGACCGCCGCCGCGGTGACCGCGCTGGCAAAGTTTCTCGGCCTCAGGGTGTGACGGTACAAGGGGCGGACTCCGTCACTGAGAGTCATGCCCACCTTCAGCGGGTTCAGCCGCATGAGACGCGGGGCGCCGTTGGCCCACCGTCCCCGGAGGAGGTCAATCCCAAGCTTCGGGCGGATTTCTAACCGTCGCCGGAAACTGGCTCACCGAAAAAGGCAGATTCTGACATTTCCAGCCCTTTTCGTCCAAAATCCACCATAACCTTTCCGTGTGTTTCCGTCCATTCTCGGTCAGCTCGACTTCGACTCGCGCTTCGGCCTGGTGACCCCGATACGCCAGGATGATCTTCTGGTTCAGGAGAAGCATCCGGTCTGCTCTCCAGCCTGTGCCGAGGATTTCCTGCAAGGAGTTCGGAGGCAAATGGTCAAGCACCCGGCGGTCGCACAGGCGCTCGATTTGTCTGGCATTGCCGGTCCGGCAGGCGTCTTCGAATGCGTGCCACGAACGCACGAAGGTGGCCCGGTAGAAATTGAGATTGAGCTGAGCGACCTCTTGGGCGTGGAGCACCGGTTCCGACGGCTCCGGCTTTTCGTCGGGCGAATACCCGGGGCGAACGACCACGTCGCTCCACGTGTGAGCGAAGCCGTTAGCCGGCTCGGGGGCCAAGGGAATGAGGTCATAATCGCCGCCAACCTGGTGGGTGGAGGGGCGCGTGGATATTCCAACGAGATCTTGATAGCTGGCGCCTGACGGCGTGCCGAAGGAATATCGGCCGTGCACCCGCCGGATCTCGGTGATCTGGTTCTCGGAATTAAACCTCAGGCTGAGCGACTCAAAATTGTCTCGACCGTAACTGAGCTCCCACATGCAGTGGTTCTGATCTGTCTCCCGCGGCGCCCCCAGGAGCTGCACCAACTGGTCCTTGGTCATGTCGAGGGTGATGCGCGCATAGCGGTCGGCGGCCTCCGCCAATTCGGCGCTCTGGCGGGGAGACACCGTCGAACAGCCGGCGAGCACCAATGCGATGACAACCATCAGGGGTTTCATTGATCGTGTTGCCTGAAGTGAATGACGCCGGAGGCGTGGCGGGGGTTTCCTAGATCAGACATGGCTTGGCGGTTTCTTAAATCCCGGGCGCGGGTGATCCCTATGCTGAGGGTCATGCCCGCCTTCGTCAGGGGAGGCATAAGGGGGCAGGCTGCGGATATTGATATCCGCAGAGGAGCTCTCATGACCCGCTCAACACTTCGCGCAGATGCGCGGCGAGGTATTCGTAGACGGTCGCACGCGGCGCGGCATAGAATACCCTGATCGCGCTCCCATGATACCGCCAGATGAACCGGTGCCGGCCGACGCGCAGGCGAAATAGGCCGTCCAGGTCTTCGGTGAGCGCCCTAACATCTCCCCGCGGAAGCCCGAGGATCGCCGCTTTCGCGGCGCGCTGGGTCTCCGGCGGCAATGCGTGCTGATAGGCCCGCACGCGCTCATGGACCTGGACCTTAACCGGCAAGGCTGGAAGCGGGGTAATACTTGCCTTTGCCGGCCTTCTCCAGTTGCCAGGCCGCCACGAATTCCGGGTCGGTCAGCAGTTCCATCGTCTCCAAGAGCGCGCCGAGGCGCTCGTCGGAAATCACATGCACCACCGGGCGGTCATGACGGGTGATCGTCACGAGACTCCCCTTCTCCGCCATCCGCACGGCGGCCGCGGTCTCGCGTTGAAGCTCTTTGATGGTGTATGTACTTTTCACGCCAAAAAGGTGCCCAACCTTGGCTATCCGTGCAAGTGCCAATTTGCCCACGAACGGCGGCCCTTCGATTATCCCGCCGCACATGGCGATGGAGCTGATGCGGCACAGCGACATGAGGCTCACGCAAAGCACCCCCATACGGACGCCACGCTCCTGCCGCTGTTCAACGAGGTGGCGAAGCTTCCTTCCCCGGCATGTTCACTCGGGCGCTCACAAAATTTCGCCAAAATGGGTCAAAATGAGGGAAAACCCGTCCAAAGCGACCCAGCGAACACGAGCGGCAAAATCGTCGCAATCAGCGAGAGCGGAACACACTTGGACAAGGCGGTCCCAGCCTGGGAAAACGCGGAGGATAGCTGGCCTGCCAGCCGTAGGCTTGGCGAAGGCTGGCGGAGAGAGAGGGATTGACTCGCTGCGCTCGGGGCTTCGCCCCGCGCATTCAAAGAAAATGGCGCCGGAGGAATGTTTTCCCCGAGCCGCTTTTCAGGTACCGTTCAAAGGCGATGGCCTTCCTCTCCTCCGCGAACCCAAGATAACAGACAAGATGCCACGGCCGGAACCGTTCCGTGTGTACCGACTTGCCTGAATTGTGCTCACAAATCCTAGCTTTGAGGTCTCCTGTTTGGCCAACGTAGTGCCGATCGCGATCGTACACGCTTTCGATCAAATACACGTAGTGCATAGGGGTGACACCTACTCTGAGAGTCATGCCCGCCTTCGCCAAGCCTACGGCGCGCAGCCTTCGCATGCCTC
>CAZAFS010000189.1:0-6095 GCA_964484165.1 uncultured Opitutaceae bacterium
CGCCGGAGGCGACGCTGGTGTGCCGGAAGGACTGCGCGGAGCAGATCAAGGAGCTTTACCGGCAACTGGGGGCGCGCTTTGGCGATGAGTTCCTCTGAGCCGCCCGCTGTGCCGCGCTCCGCGGGAGCACTGCAACCGTGGAAGACGCTTTCGCGGCGGGTCCTTTGCCGGGTCAACCGGTTCCTGACCGTCGAGCTGCACGAGCTGGAATTGCCCGGCGGAAAACGCATTGCCGACTGGCCTTGGCTGGTCACGCCTGATTACGCCAACGTGCTGGCGCGCACGACCGACGGCCGGTTCCTCTTTCTCCGCCAGCCGAAATACGCCGTGCCGGGAATCGCCCTGGCCCCGGTGGGCGGGTTTGTGGAGCCGGGCGAGGACCCGCTCGCCGCCGCCCGGCGCGAGTTGCGCGAGGAAACGGGCTACGAAGCCCCCGAGTGGCATTCGCTGGGCCGCGCCGCGGTCGACGCCAATCGCGGCGCCGGCACCGCCCACCTTTTTCTGGCAGTGAACGCGGTCCCCCGGGGCGCGCCGCGCGCGAACGATCTGGAACAACAGGAGCTCCTGCTGCTGCGCCGCGACGAGATCGAACAGGCGCTGGACCGCGGTGAGTTCAAAGTCCTTCCTTGGGCGGCGGTCGTCGCCATGGGCTTGCGTTTGCTGGACCGGATGGACCGCGGCTGACCTCCGCAACGCCCCGTGGAACCTGAAGCGGAGTTTCCGCGTCTTAAGGAGGCATGCAGCACTCAGCCTCTGATATTCACCAGATTCTCGACGAGGATCTGAAGATCATCCGCGCGACGCTTGCGACCATCGTGGATGAAGTCCGCAATTTTTCCGGCGCCGCCGCCGATGCCATCAAGGAAGCCTTGGAAAAACTCGACCGCGCCCAAGGGGAGTTCTCCCGCCGGCCCGAGCCCGAGTGAGCCGAAGCCACCGCGGATTGTGGACATCCGCCAGGCGGCGAACGCCGGGTCGGGATCAACCACAACGCTGGGCCGCGTCGGGGCCAGGCGCGACACGTGCGGAGGCACCGGGCATGACAAACCCTGGCGTTGGCTCCGGCGCCTGGCTCCGCTCCGATGCCCTCATTTTAGCTGGGGCCAGCCCTTGTTCTCTTTTCCAATCTGCAGCACCCCGTACAAGATTGCCGGCCCCAGAAGACCCATAACCGCCCCAAATAGCGGAGCCTCCAGCGAAAGGTTGACGAAGAATCTGGCGACGGCGACCAAACAGCAGGCGTAGAATGCCCACTTCTTCCAGCGAAACAACGCCAGGATGAGAAAAATGTTCAGGACATAGCCGCCCGCCACCAGCACATAGGACAGCCAGATGGGGGCATCGGGCAGCAAATCCTCGATTCCCTCTTCGTCGAAAAAACAGGCCGCCAGCATGGCAATGTTCACGACAAGCATGAGTATCAGATACGCCGTCAAGCAGATGTGCCTTCGGGGTGTGGTTGGGGTCATAAAATTCGGTTGCCGAGGTTAAGATGAGCCACGCCTACGGCCGGTGCGCCTCCTGCCCTGCTCGCGGCGTGGCAGCGGCGGGCGTGGCCTCTGGCGGCTGGCCGGGCGGTTTCACTTTCGCGGTTTGGTGGCTGAACGGATCTCTCAATCGATAGAAGACGCCGGGACCTCGGTTCTGGAACGGACCTTTCTGCCACTCTTCATCAAGATCCTTTTGGGTCACAACGTCCCGCTCCAATATGCCTTCTGCCTCGGCAATTCTTCCCCGAAGATCGGGGGAGTCGGATTCGATTTCGACACCGAGGATCTCTGGCGCCTTCGTGTTCGAAACCTCCCCAACGATACGGACTCGCCGGCCGACATACCTGTCGCGCTCAGCGACGTCGGTAAGGACCGGAACAGCGGCGCATCCAGCGACGATCAGCGAAACCACCAGAAGAAGAAGTGGCGCCGCGGATTTCAATTTGATGCGGCCAGCAATGTTAGTCGCCTCAATGGAATTGATGTGTTGCCGGGAGACGCGTGAAGCCGGAACAGGAGCATTGGGCCACACCAGTCGCGGCGGCGCAATGGCGGAGTTTCTCGAATTGAGGTTTTTTCGGTCGATATCAAATTCGGCAAAAGCTCACTTCGCCGCGCGCCTTCGCCGGGGAATGAAGCGCGGCACGCGCCGGCAGTATTCGTCGTAAGCCGGACCAAACCGCGCGCGCAGTTCCCGTTCCTCGAGGACGACGACCAGCCAGACGCCCGGCACCATCAGCGCCAGAATCGCGTACATCGCCAGGTAGTTGGCGACCAGCGCCCAACCGGCCAATGTCAGCAGGTATTGCAGATAGCGCGGATGCCGCACCCGCGCGTGCAATCCGTCGGTCACCAACCGTGGCGGGAACCGGTCGGGCGCCAGTTCGGGGAAGCCGAGCAATTGGGCGGCGCTGAAATGCCGATGCAGCCGGGCGCGCAGCCATGACGCCAGCCCCAGCGTGCCGACGCCGCAGAGCAAGACTGCCCAGTGGTTGCCGAATTCAACCGCCAACAGCGGCCGGCGAACCTGAAACAAACCGATGGCCACTGCGATCTCCACGGCCACGACCACCGCATAGGTCCCGGACAGGCCGACCCGCCGCCAGAACGCGATGAACGGATGAATGATCACCCACATCAGCACCGAGGTTGGGATCAGCAGGAGGCCAACCAACGCCAGGTAATAGCGGAATGCACTCATGGCCGACGGCAAGTGGCCTATTGGAAGCTCTCGGTTCGGTTATGGGCCGGTCACGAGGAGCCACGGCGCCCGAAGGGCGACGTTGGCTTGGGCGCCTTGTCAGGCTTTTTCTCCCACGGGCTGACTTTGCCTGGAACGATCCGGAATAGCGGATGTGCGTCGGGAGCGACGATGCCGCGGCACCGTCGGGCGACCATCGGCGCTCGGCTCCGTAGCTTCTTCTTCAGATGCCGCCACTCGAATCTCAACTGGCCGCGGGTTTCGGGAATCTTCGGGCAAACTCTTCGGCGGAAGATTTTGGTTTGATCAAAATGATAACCCCGGCGATCCGCCTCCTGCGCGAGACCCCAGAGAAATGCTGCGATCGCGGCCCGCGGGTCATGCTGCGCCTGAAACCGCAGCAGCTGCGGATGGTGGCGATAACCTCGGGTGGCTCCGCTCAACACCTTTTGTGCAAGGAGCGCTTCGCGCCACGCCGCGACCAGTCCTTTCGCGTCGAGGTATCGCGGATGTAGGGTCCACAGTCGCATCGTCGGTACTTTTTTCGGCTAACGTTACTGATGAGCCACTCGGCCAGGGGGCGCGGCGGCGGCGCAAGCAGTCGACGAGACCCCTGGTCGTGTTGGCTCTGGCAATTGGTTCGGCATCCTAGGCACCCCCAGCGCAGCTACCGGCCTCGGATGGTTGACCTTCCGCGGGTTCAGCCCGTGTGCCCTTGATTAGAAGCCAGAGAATAATCAAGAGCTCCCCAACACCTAACACCATCAACTTATGAACTATGCTCCCGTAAGCCGGAAAGAGTATGGATGTCGCGCTAATGACCAGATCAGCAAAACAGCCGATGATCAGGAAGACGCCAAGAATTCGGGGTATAAACCCGGATCGAAATACAAGGAGCCCGAACGGTAGGAGCCAGAGGCCCCAAAGTGCCGTGACCGCATCTATGCCATAGCTGCGCATGCTTAGAAAACCCATGGTCAAGGCATCAAGCTGATGCTTGTCGAATGCCGACCAGTAAGCGGCCCCGTTCAACAGGACGAGCGGAGCGATCCCGCAGAGCATATTGGCAAACCCCATCGGGACTTGAACGAGAACCAGTGCCACCATCAATACCGCCTGCCTCCTGTTCACTCCTTCGAATAATTGATACAGAACCAGCACCAGGAAGACAAAAAGGATCTGCGCCGCCAGATCGCTGATGACACAAAACCGGTAAAACAGGTGAGAAGATGCAATCTTGTCAGCGGTGGCTGCCGCATCGCCACGCACTATGAAACCTGAGGGGATGCTCAGACCAAAAGCGACGGTTACGGCCATCAGCAGATACAGCACGCCAGCGACCCTTGCCTTATGTTTACGTGAATTCATTTTCTCAATTGAGTCTTCCCGTTACTGCTGCCGAAAGATCAAAGGGGTGCCGCGCCGGACCGAGGAGCGCTGCCATTAGCCGGGACGCTGCCCGGCGTTGGCACCAGTGATTTGTTCGGCACTTTCTTCATTCTTCGCCGCTCAATGGGACCTCATGACGAAGAACCAACAGAACACAATCAGCGCGAGACCAAGGGCGGCCGCAGCCAGTAGCAATTTCCCGATCTTCTTTGCTTCTTCTGTCTTCCGGAGATGCACCAGCGCTCCACTGATGCCAGCCGCCAACACCCCTCCCAGAGCGGCAATTACGAGAGCGATCGGGAGGAGCCCTGCGGCATCGTGGGCGAAGAACACAGGGAATTTCATTGGAGGATATTGGCAGAACGTCACAGGTGAGCCACGCTGCCGGCTGGCGCGACGCGTGCGTCAGCACGCGGCGTGACAGGCGGTGGCGTTGGCTCTGACGACTGGTTCGGCTTCTTCTTTTCTTCTTGGAGCCACTGAAAGCCGATAATAACGAGCTTGTCTTGATCGTCGGAGTCGAATCGCGGCCCAGAAAATATAATCTTGAATCTTCGATCTTTAACTGCGCCTGCAAGAGCTGGAATCTTCTTTTCTGATTTGGTGAGGTCTGAGGCGTTCTTTCCCATCCAGGTGATACTTTCAACCGTGCCATCTTGGGGTGTGAAAATGATGCGCAGCTCTGCGAGCATTGGGTCCGAACCGCTAATCTCTAGGAAAACGGTGGCACGCTTGTCCTCCCCGCGCGTCCAAGAAACAGCCTCTTTTACGTAGCCTTGGAACGTGTATTCGGCTGCGCGGAGTGGGAAGGCCGCGAACAGCGATAGAACAATATAAAAAGCAAATCGCATAGTTTTCTTTGCAGAATTGCGATGAGCTGTGGCTACGGTTCCTCCTGTTTCGCAGGGGGCGTGCGCGTTGGCTCCTTTTTTAGCGAGACGAGGGCCGCGCCAACTTGGTTGAAGGCATTTTGTGTCGTCCGGGTGAGCTGCACGAGATCTTGGCGATTCTTTTCTGCGGTGGCCGTGGCAGATCTAAGCTCGTTCTCCAGCGAGTCCACGCGAGCACGAAGGTCAGAAACCTGCGTGCCAAGCAGGGCAGAAACTTGAGAGGCAAGCAGGGCAGACTCCTTGCGGCTTACGGGATCGGATGCACCTCGATTGGGCACAAGGGGAGAAAGGCTGAGCACCAGCGCCGAAACCGCGGCGATCAACGCTAGGAACGAAATAACTGTGTTTTTCATAGTAGTTGTGTTTTGCATGGATTCTCTTGCCGAACGTTTGAGATCAGCCGCGAGGACCGCAGGTCCGAGTTGGCTGCAGCGGCTGGTTAGCCTTTTCTTGCATCTTTGAATGCATCGCCGGAGATGCGCATCACGTCGAGCTCGTGCTCGGTCTCGCCCTCGGAGGTACCGAGGAGAAAGCCCGCAAAATCTGGATCCCGAAGCGCTTCCTCCAACAAACTCCTCGCGCGCAAGAACCCTCCTTCTCTTTTGTCTCCGTAAAATCGCGCGGTCAGCGAGCTGTGCCAAACCTGGAGGTCTGCGCCCTCTGCTTCGAGCTTCGCGACCATCGCGCGCAACTTCGGAAGCGATGCGTCCGTGAAACCCCAATCGGCCGACGTGAAGGCGAGTACACGCAACTTCTGACGCGTGGCCTCTTTCTTAGCTGTGACGGAAGATCTCGCGGTGGGGAGTCTTGTTTCCGCAGTGAGGACAAATCAAAAGTCTCGGTTTCATATTTTGCCTAACGGCTAGAGCTGAGGCGCGCCGGAGGATGCATTCGACATGGCGAGCGCGACGCTGCCCGGCGTTGCCTCAAGCGATTTGTTGGGCCCACCGGTCGCCGCCTCTACTCGATCAGCATCCACAAAGGCAACCATCATAGCGACAACCATAAAGACCGTGTCACTCCACTCTTTGACTTCTTCTCGACTGATCGCCCGGAGCTTCAGATGCAGGCGCCGGGCCGTGCAGTCGCCCTCGTGGGCAATCTGGTGGCGACGTGCAATCATTT
>CAZAFS010000190.1:0-6093 GCA_964484165.1 uncultured Opitutaceae bacterium
CCTGGGACGAATTCCGCAAGGGCAAACTCCCGGAATTCTGCCTGGTCGCGCGGGACGGCACCGGCGCCATCGCGGGCTGGGTGGCGCTATCGCCGGTGTCGGCGCGCAAAGTCTACGCCGGGGTCGCCGAGGTGGGCATCTACGTGGCGGCGGTGCAGCGCGGCCGCGGCGTGGGCGACGCCCTGCTCGGCGAACTCATCCGCGTGGCGGAAGCCGGCGGCATCTGGACCCTGCAGGCGGTCACGTTCCCGGAAAATGCGGCCAGCGTCGCTTTGCACCAAAAGCATGGGTTCCGCCTGGTCGGCCGGCGCGAGCGCATCGGCCGCATGAGCCACGGACCGCTGGCCGGGCGCTGGCGCGACACCGTGCTGCTCGAACGGCGGAGCCGCGTGGCCGGAATGGAGTGATTCCGCCGCCGCCCGCTAAAACTGGCCGGGTTTCATGCCGAAATAGCCGGCGGCATTCCGGTAACAGATGTTCTCCACGAGCTCGCCCAGCGCGGGCCCGTCGGCCGGGATGAGGCCGGCCTCGACGTCCGTGCCCAGCAGCGCGCAGAGCACGCGGCGGAAATACTCGTGGCGCACGTAGCTGAGGAAGCTGCGCGAATCGGTGAGCATGCCGACGAAGCGGCTCAACAGCCCGATGTTGGACAGGGCGTTGAGCTGCCACTCCATGCCCTCCCGCTGATCCAGGAACCACCAGCCGCTGCCGAACTGGATCTTGCCCGGGATCGTGCCGTCCTGGAAATTGCCGGCCATCGTCGCCAGCAGGTAGTTGTCCACCGGGTTCACGTCGTAGAGTATGATCTTGGGGAGCTTGTTTTCCGCATCGAGGCGGTCGAGATAACGGGAAAGTGAACGCGCCTGCGGAAAATCGCCCAGGGAATCGACGCCGGAGTCGGCCCCCAGGCGTTTCATCAGGCGGCTGTTGTTGTTGCGGAGTGCGCCGAGGTGCAGCTGCTTCGTCCAGCCGCGTTCCGCGTCGAGCCGGCCGAAGAACAGCATCATGAACGAGGCGAACTGATTCCACTCCGCCGGGGTGGCGGCCGTGCCGGCCCGCGCCCGCGCGAAGATGGCCGCGGCCTCGCGCTCCGTGCACTCCTCCGCGGGCACGTACTCCATGCCGTGGTCGGACAGGCGGCCGCCGAGCGAATGGAAAAAGTCATGGCGCTGCTTGAGCGCGGCCAGGAAGCTCGCGAGGTCCTTCACCTCGAGGTTGGCGGCGGCGGCCAGCCGCTCGCACCAGGGGTTGAAGGCGGCCGGCTGGTTGACCCCCAGCGCCTTGTCCGGGCGGAAGGCCGGGTAGACGCGCGTGGTGAGCTTGGATTTCCGGAGCGCCCGCTGGGGCGCCAGATCATCGACGGGATCGTCGGTCGTGCACACCACCGCCACCTTGAATTTCGTCAGGATGCCATGGACGGAGAGCGCGGGCTCCCGCAGCCGGGCGTTGGCCAGTTTCCAGATCTTCGGGGCGTTCTGTTCGTTGATCAGCAGGTCGATGCCGAAATAGCGGCGCAACTCGAGGTGCGACCAGTGGTGGAGGGGGTTGCGCACCGTGTAGGGCACGGTTTTCGCGTAGGCGAGGAACTTGTCGTAGTCGCTGGACGCGGTGCCGGTGATGAGGTCCTCCGGCACGCCGTTGGCCCGCATCGCCCGCCACTTGTAGTGATCGCCCGCCAGCCAGATCTGCGTGAGATTCTCGAACTGGCGGTTGGCGGCGATCTCGGTCGGCGGCAGATGGCAGTGGTAGTCGAAGATCGGCTGCCCGGCGGCGTGTTCAAAGTACAGCGTGCGGGCCCATTTGGTCGTGAGCAGGAAGTCGTCGGGCAGAAAGGCCTTGGGGGTGGGCATGGCGGGGGTGGGGTTACGAAACCAGACGCGCTTTGAGGTACTCGAAGCTGGTCCGGAGCGAGGTGAAAGGATCGCGCGGACACGTGTCCTGTTCAACAATAAACCACTGGCAGCCGGACGCCTCGGCTTCGGAAATGATGCGGGCGAACGGCAGCGTGCCCTCGCCGATTTCACCGAACACGGGCTTCCGCTCCCGGGTCATGACATAGTCCTTGAGATGGATGAACGGCAGGCGGCCCCGCAGCTTCCGGCACCACTCCACGCAATCGCCGCCGCCGTACTGCACCCAGTAGGTGTCCAGCTCGCTGACGAGGTTCCGGGGATCGGTGCGGGCGAAAAGGTAGTCGAGCACCGGGGCGCCCTCGAACTTCAGGAACTCGATGTCGTGGTTGTGGTAGCCGAGGGTGAAACCAGCGGCCCGCAATTTCGCCCCCGCCGCGTCGAGTTTGCGCACCAGCGTGTTGATGCTGTCGGCGCTGCCGAAATCCACGTCTTGCGGGTAGGGATAGGCGGTGAGGCGGCAGCCGAGCTGCCGCAGCGTGTCGATCGCCTTCTCCGGTTCCTCGAGGATGACCGCCGACGGCTCGTGCGTGGCGCAGATCGTCAGGCCCTCCCCGGCCATGATCCGCACGATCTCGGCGGTCGGGATGGGCCCGAGCCCGCTGAGCTGGACCGCTTCATAGCCGATGGCGCGGATCTTTTTTGCCGTGGCGGCGAGGGCGGCGGCGGTCTGGCAGAAATCGCGGACGGTGTAGAGCTGGGCGGCAACCTGGGTGAGTTTCATGGCGGTAGAATCGTTGCACCAATATCAGTCGCGGAAGGGATTTCGCAAGGGCGGCACAGCACGTGGACGAATCCCGCTCCCCGCCGTCAGCGGCCGAAGGATTGCGACAGATCCTCGGGCAGCGCCGCCGCGACGGTTGGCTTGTGGAAGGTGGACCGGGCGATGTGTTGCTTCAGCAGGCGGGCGTAGGTGCGCGCGTTGAGCGGCAGCTCCACCGTCTCGTCGCGCCAGGCGGACAGCAGCATGGCGTTGGCGAGTTCCACCGAATGGATGCCCTCCGCCGCCGGGGCGATGAGCGGCGCGCCGTCGAGGATTGCCGCCACGAAGTTGCCCAAAATCTCGTTGTGCTGGCCCCCGTGGCCGGAGACCGGCAGGATCGAGCTGACGGTCTCGGGCCGGGCGAAGGATTGCGCGCTGGTCCGGCTGAATTCGGACATCGGCACGGTGTTGTGCAGCCAGTGGATCTGGTCGTTTTCATAGACGACCCGGCCGCCCTCGGCGGCGATCTCGAGGCGGTTGGTGCCGGGGGCCTCGCCGGTCGTGGTCACGAAGGTTCCGGTCGCGCCGCCGGGAAACTCCAGGTAGGCGGTGACGTCATCCTCGACCTCGATCGCGTGATACCGGCCGAACTGGCAGAAGGCCCGCACGCGCCGGGGCAGGCCGAAGATCCACTGCAACAGGTCGAGATTGTGCGGGCACTGGTTGAGCAGCACGCCGCCGCCCTCCCCGGCCCAAGTCGCGCGCCAGGCGCTCGAGGCGTAATACGCCGCCGACCGGAACCAATCGGTGATGGTCCAGTGCAGGCGGCGGATCTCGCCGAGCTCGCCGCTTTGCACCAGCCGGCGGATCGCGAGGTAGAACGGATCCGTGCGCTGGTTGAACATCGCGGCGAAGACCTGCGCCGGGTTCCGGTGCGCGGCCAGGAGCCGCTCGCCGTCGGCCTTGTGGACCGAGATGGGCTTCTCGACCAGCACATGCAGGCCGGCCCGGAGGGCCGCGATGCCGATCGTGGTGTGCTGGTAGTGCGGCGTGGCGATGAGGATGGCGTCGATCGCCCCCGACCGGATCATCGCTCCGGCGGAGTCGAAGGCCCGGGGGCCGGGAACGGCGGCGCGGCGGGCGGCATGGGCGTCGCAAACGGCGGTCAGTTCAAGGCGGGCGATCCTGCCGGCGAGAATACTGCGGGCATGCGCCGACCCCATGTTGCCGAGCCCGACGATGCCGATGCGGACGGTGCCCATGAACAAAGGGAGTCAAAGGCGGCGGCGCCCCGCGGTCTCAGACCTTCGGTCCCCGCTGCGCGGCAAAGCGCGCGCGCAGCCGGAGGCCGTTCAGGTGGATGAACCCCGTGGCGTCGTTCTGGTTGTAGGCGCTCTTGACCCCCTCCATCGACGCGACGCGTGGATCGTAGAGCGAATACCGCGACCGGCGGCCGCAGGTGATGACGTTGCCCTTGTACAGCTTGAGCCGCACCGTGCCGGTCACGAACTTCTGGCTCTCGTCCACGAACGCCTGCAGGCACTCGCGCTCGGGCGCAAACCAGAAGCCGTAGTAGACCAGCTCGGCGTATTTCGGGATGAGCGAGTCGCGCAGATGCATGACCTCGCGGTCCAGGGTGAGAGATTCGATCTGCCGGTGGGCGTGCAGGAGGATGGTGCCGCCGGGCGTCTCGTACACTCCGCGCGATTTCATGCCGACGAAACGGTTTTCCACCAGATCGACGCGGCCGATGCCATGCCGGCCGCCGAGCACGTTGAGCGTCCGGAGCACGCCGGCGGGGGTCAGCTTCCGGCCGTTGACGGCCACACAATCGCCCCGGGCAAACTCCAGCTCCACGTACTCGGGCCGGTCGGGGGCATCCTCGGGCGCGACGGTGAGTTTGAACATGCCCTTGTTGGCCCGCGTGGTCGGATCAAACCACGGGTCCTCGAGGATGCCGGCCTCGTAGGAGACATGCAGGAGGTTGCGATCCATCGAATAGGGCTTCTTGAGCGAGGCCTCGACCGGGATGCGATGCTTGCGGCAGTAGGCGATCATCTCGGCGCGGCCCGGGAATTTTTCCCGGAAGGCGTCGATCTTCCATGGCGAGATGACGGCCAGCCGGGGCGCCAGCGCCATGTAGGTAAACTCAAAGCGGCACTGGTCGTTGCCCTTGCCGGTGGCGCCATGCGCGACCGTGTCGGCCTTCTCCTGCTTCGCGATGGCGATCTGCGCCTTGGCGATGAGCGGGCGGGCGATGGAGGTGCCGAGGTGATACTGGCCCTCGTAAACCGCATTGGCCCGGATCATCGGATAGATGAAGTCGCGGGCGAACTCCTCCACCAGATCGAGCGTGTAGTGCCTCGCCGCCCCGGTCCGGCGCGCCTTCCCGGCCAGACCCTTCAGCTCCTCCTCCTGGCCGATGTCGGCCGCAAAGGTGATGATCTCCGCGTCATAGGTCTCCTTGAGCCACCGGACGATGACCGAGGTGTCGAGCCCGCCTGAATATGCGAGGACGATTTTCATGGGGGATTGAGTGTTGGAAAAAGCCGTCCGCGCGCAAAGGAAAAACTCCGGCGCGCGGTGATGGTCCGGCCGTCGG
This sequence comes from uncultured Opitutaceae bacterium, assembly GCA_964484165.1. Classification (GTDB taxonomy): domain Bacteria; phylum Verrucomicrobiota; class Verrucomicrobiia; order Opitutales; family Opitutaceae; genus Fen-1467. The sequence goes on from CAZAFS010000190.1 coordinate 5,216, forward strand.
TGCCCCGCGGCGGGCCGGCCGGGACCCGTCGGCGGCGCCCCAACTCCCGCCCGCAGTCCGTCCGCGAACGGCCACCATGGCCCTTGTTCCGGATCCGCCGCAACGGTTACTTTGGCCTCAGGCCGTCGTGGCCCGGGCGGATCGAACCCGGGGCCGCGGCGGCCGCGCCACGGTGGCGAGAATCGCCTTTTGCACGTGCAGCCGGTTCTCGGCCTGGTCGAAGATGATCGAGCGGGGGTTGTCCAGCACCGCCTGTTCGACTTCCTCGCCGGGATGCGCGGGCAGGCAGTGCATGAACAGCGCGTCGGGTTTGGCCGCGGCAAAGAGCTTCGCGGTCACCGTGTAGGGCCGCATCTGCCGCAGGCGCTGCTTGGCCTCGTCCTCCTGCCCCATGCTCGTCCACACGTCGGTATAAACGATGTCGGCCCCGGCGACGGCTTCGCGGGGATCGGTCGTGAAGCGGTAGGAGCCGGCGATCCCCTCGGCCTGCACCAGGGCCCGGATCAGCTCCCCGGGCTCATACCCTGGGGGACCGGCGAGGACGAGTTGCATGCCGAACAGCGGCGCGCCGAGGATCCATGAGTTGGCCATGTTGAACCGGGTGTCACCCAGAAAGGCGATCTTGCGGCCGCGCAACGATGCCAGCAGGTCGCCGCGGGGTCCGGCCCAGCGCTCCGCGGCGCTGAAGGCGTCGGTGTACACCTGACAGGGATGCAACAGGTCGGTGAGCGCATTGATCACCGGGATGCTGCCGCACCGCGCGAGTTCCTCGACATCACTCTGGGCGTAGGTGCGCACCACCAGGCCGTGCACGAAGCGCGACAGGACGCGGGCGGTGTCGGCGATCGACTCGCTGCGGCCGAGGTGGAGATCGTTCT
>CAZAFS010000191.1:0-6075 GCA_964484165.1 uncultured Opitutaceae bacterium
CGTTGATCGTGCCCTGGACCAGGGTGGCGCCGGCGGCGATGCCGGCGAGCGAGACCGCGACGCCGAGCCCGCTGTCGTTGTGGCAGTGGACGCCCACCTTGTCGCCGCCGAACTCGCGCACGGCGTGGGCCACGATGTCCTTCAGGTCGTCGACCAGCGTGCCGCCGTTGGTGTCGCAAAGCGTGAGGTTGGCGGCCCCGCCGCGTTTCGCCGCGGCCAGGGTCCGGAGGGCATAGGCGGAATCGTGCTTGTAGCCGTCGAAGAAATGCTCGGCGTCGTAGATGACCTCGCGGCCGGCGGCGACGAGATGCCGCACCGAGTCCTCGATCATGGCGAGGTTCTCCTCGGCCGTGGTGCGGAGGATCTCGGTGACGTGCAGCAGCCAGGTCTTCCCGACGATGGTGACGACGGGCGTGCCGGCATCCAGCAGCACCTTGAGCTGGGCGTCCTGCCCCGCGGCCACGCCGGCGCGGCGGGTCGCGCCGAAGGCGGCCACGCGGGCGTGGCGCAGCTTCAGCTTCTGCACCTCGGCGAAGAAGGTGATGTCGCGCGGATTGGAGCCGGGAAACCCGCCCTCGATGTAGTCGATGCCAAACTGGTCGAGCCGCTCGGTGATGAGCAGTTTGTCGGTGACCGAAAACGAAATGCCCTCGCCCTGCGTGCCGTCGCGGAGGGTGGTGTCATAGATCTTGAGCGGGTGCGGGTTCATAAAAAAACCCCGGGGGGGCCCGGGGTGTCGAGGATGGCGTGGAGTTTTCGCGGAAGCTTACGCCATGTCTCCGGGCCCGGGCCGGCGACCATTAATGCTGGTCGAAATGATGATCGCGAGGCGCATGGCGGAGCGGTGGAGTATGACGGAGCGGCGAAAGAGCAGCAGGAAAGGCCAATCCGGCGCGGCTGTCCACTCTGTTTTTCCGGAGCGTCGGAACGCACCTTGGCCTCCCATCGCGAGCCCCGCCACCGTATTTCCTCCCCTAGCGATCTGATGCGACACACCCCGGCCTGCGGCCACCCCTCTCCAAGAGGGGATCTTCCGCAAGCGCACTGGCTTGAGTCCCCTCTCGAGAGGAGTGGCGCGAAGCGCCGGGGTGTGTCGTTGGTTTCGACCAGTCTGCGGATTCCCGACTACCGCTCTCCGGGCGGCAGGGCCTGCATCCGCGCCAGCATTCGACGCGCCTCGGCGTTGTCGGGCTCGAGCCGGACCAGCGCCTCGTACTGCCGGATGGCCTCGCCGATCCGGCCCTCGCGGGCCAGCGCGTAGCCCAGATTGCCACGCGCTTCGGCCAGGTCGGGCTGGATCCGCAGCGCCAACTCGTACTGGGCGATCGCTTCCGCCGGCCGGCCCGCCTGCATCAACAGGTTGCCGAGATTCAGGTGGGCGTCGGCAAAGTCCGGATTGAGGCGCAGGGCGGCCTCGAACTGCGCCGCCGCCTCGGCCGCCCGGCCCGTCTGCAGGAGGACGATGCCGAGATTGTTGTGCGGCTTGTCGTAGTCAGGCTTGAGGCGGATGGCCTCGGCATAATGCGCCGCGGCCTCCGCCAGCCGGCCGGTCCGGGTCAGGGCGTTGCCCAGATTGTTGTGCACCTCGGCGGAATCGGGCCGGAGCCGCAGCACCTGGTCGTAGCAGTCGATCGCCTCCGGGACGCGGCCGGTCTGGAGCAGGGCGTGCCCGAGGGAACTGAGGGCGTCCGGATTGTGCGGCTCCGCCTGCAGCGCCCGCCGGTAGCGCGCGATCGCCTCCTCCACCCGGCCGGAATCAAACAACAGGATGCCCAGCCGGAGCTGCACCCGGGCGTTGTCCGGCCATTTCGCCGCCGTGTCGTTCCAGATCGCAAATTCGCTCCGGTAATCCTGGTTGCGCCGCGCCGTGAGCCCGCCCAGCGCCACCGCGACGACCAGGAACACGGCGAGGCTTCGCCGGCCCGTCGCGGCATGGAGCGCCAGCACCGCCGCCACAATCACGACCGCCAGCGGCAGATACATGTGATGTTCCGCCACCGTCTGGGTGATCAGCGGCACCAGGCTCGAACTCGGCGCCAGCAATGCGAAAAAGCTGGCGCCGAGGAAACCGGCCGCCGGCCGGCGCCACAGGGCAATTGCCGTCCCCGCCCCAAGCAGGCCCAGGGCCAGCGCCTGGGGCGCCACCACCAGCGGACTCTTCACCAGGTACATCCCGTAATCCAACACCAGCGGCTGGGGCCAGACCGCCAGCCGGAGATAGTGCATGATCGCGAAGCACTGCGTCAGCGCGTACGACCACGCGCTGACACCCAGGCCAAAGCCCACCGTCTCATTGCGATGATGGCTGCCGAGCATGAACAGGACGAGCACCGCCCAAGTCCCGGCCAACCCCAGATAGTATCCCCGGCGCCAGCGCCAGGCGGCGCGAAACGATCCGGCCACAAATGTGCGGTCATGGAGCAGGACGATCAGCGGCGCCGACACCATCCATTCCTTGCTCGCCATACCCAGCAGGCACGCGCCCACGGAGAGCGCGTGCCACCGCCGCGGCGACCGGGAAACCACGCTGCGGACGAAGCCGTACAGCGTGAGCAGATAAAACCAGGCGGCCAGCACCTCCGCGCGATTGACCACCGCCGTGACCGACTCGGTCAGCAACGGATGGACGGTCCACAGAAGCGCGGCGGCCAGGGCCAGGAGCAATGCATCGAATTGTGGGGCGGCATCGCCGAATGCCGCCGTTCCGATGTCTTGCGGCGGGGTACGGTGACCCCGCCCTACAGCGACCAGCGCCTGCCCTGAGCGAAGTCGAAGGGTCCGCCGCACGACGCCAAACATAGTCAGCCCGACCAGCACGTGCAGGACGAGGTTCACCGCGTGGTAGCCCTGCACCGCCAGGCCGCCCGCCGCATAGTTGGCGGCCAGCGAGAGATTGAGCAACGGCCGGCCGGAGACTCCGCCGCCGCCGGACGGCGGCGCCAGCACGTTTCCCAGCGGCCATAGATGCCGAATGGTGGGATTGTTCACGATCGCCGGCATGTCGTCGAAAACGAAGGGACAGCCGAGGCTGTTCCAGTAGGCCGCCAGCCCGGCCGCGACGATCATGCCGCCGGCGAGAAAGATCCGCCCGCGCGCCACGGCCGCGGAGGGATCAACGGTCTCTGCGGTGCTGTCGTCGCCGGAGGCCATGCGCGTGACGGCCGCGATCTACGCACAACCCCGCCGCCCGGTCGAGACCACAACCCGGGGACCCGCGCCCGGCGGGCCATCGCCCGGTGTCCGCCTCACATCGCTTTCTTCGGGGGCGCGTCGGTGATCATGACCACGTCGCGGGGATTGATCACGTAGGTGAGTCCCTTTTCATCCTGGACGACGAGGACGCCGGCCACCGCCTTCACCGAGCGGAGGCTGACCAGGACCGTCGTGTTGTCGTCCCGCGAATGGATCAGGTAGATCGGGGTGTGCGTGATGTTGGAGAAGGCCGCCGCGTAGCCGCGGGCCAGCTCCTCGACCTCGGTGGAAATCCGCACGTTGACCGGCGGCTGCGCGCCTTGCGGCGCCGGCTGGCCCCAGGCCGTGACGGCCGCGGCCAGGAAGAGCAAGGTGGTGATCGTTTTCATCGGGGGGTGGTGGAGCTGGCCCGCAGTTCAGGCGCTCCCCTGCATGCTGTCGAATGAATTGGAGGGGGCGCGAATGCCGGGCGCCGCCGGTCCCGACCGCAGCAACGCCACCGCCCCAGGCTTTCCGCTCGTCCCAAGGCCGGAAAAGCGTGTAAGGATGGGCCTGCTGCGGCGACTAATCCTGTGATGAGCCCACCTGCCGACCGTGAATCCCTCTTCCAGGACTGGCTGGCGGCCCATCGCGGCATCGTCGTGAAGGTGACGCGGTCCTTCGCCGCCACCCGGGCCGACGCGGCCGATTTGCAGCAGGACCTGTTGCGGCAACTCTGGATTTCCCTGCCGTCCTACGCCGGGCAGGCCAAACCCTCGACCTGGATCTACCGCGTCTGCCTCAACACGGCGCTGACCTGGCGTCGCGGGACCAACCGCCGCGAGCACCGGATCGAGCCCGGCGCGGACATCACCCAGGTCGCCTCCGCGGCCGCCTCGCCGGCCGAAACCGCCGGTGAACGCGAATTGCTGGAAAAACTGTACGCGGCGATCCACGCCCTGCCGGCGTTCGACCGCGCGCTGGTGCTGCTTTGGCTCGATGGGCTGCCCTACCGCGAGATCGCCGAGGTGACGGGCTTGACCGAGAACCATGTCGGCGTGGCGCTGACGCGTACGCGCAAACGCCTCGCCGCCGTCTTGAAAGGAGTGACCGATGAACTGGAATGACTACGAAGCGGTCTGGAAGCGCCAGGAACTGCCGGTTGGAGCCGGCGCCGACCTGGCAAAACTCAAGCAAACCTTCGAGGCCAGACGCCGGAAAATGGCCGCTACTCTCCTCGTCCGCGACCTGCTGGAGTCCGGAACCGGCATGCTCCTTTGCATCGCCCTTGGCTTGATCTGGAAAAAAACGGGACTGACAGGCTGGCCCATCGGGCTGGCCATGGCGCTGCTCCTCGGCGTATCCGCGATCTTTGTCCGCGAGCGCTTCCGGGCACGGAAGTCTCGGCTGGGCGAAGACGCGACACTGCTGGCCAAAATTGAGGCCGACCTCGCCGAACTGCGGCATCAACGCCACTTGTTGCGCACCATCTTGTGGTGGTATCTCGGGCCGGGTTTCGCCTCGATACTTATCGTCCACTTCACCATCGCTTTTCACAGGCCCCCGTGGGAGCGAGATCCTGTCGTTAGCGCCGGCTTCGTAGGCTTCTACCTGTTCTGCTTCTGGTTCGTCTGGCTGATCAATCGCCGTGCGGGCAGGAAACAAATCGAGCCTCGGATCGCGGAGCTCGAAAAACTGCGCCGGGAGCTCGTTGTCGAAAACTAACTGGCAAGGGTCGGAGCTTGCGCCCATGCCGGGCTCGGCTGTGACCGCGGCGGATGCGGCTGGACGGCGTTCGCGGCGCGGGTCAAATGCCGGGAGATCGGTTCGGCACTTGCCCGTCGATGGCCGGTCCGCCAACTTGATGTCCATTGTCATGCTCCCACTCCCCCATCGTGCCTGCTTCTGCCTCGGTGTGATTTCACTTCTCGGGGCCTGCGCCACCCGCATTGCCGCCCCCATCGCCGCCCGCGGCGCCGCCACCGCCGACGCCGACTTCGGCACCATCGTCGCGGCAAAATACGTCATCAACAATAACGTCTGGGGCAAAAAGCACTCGCCCGCCGGCCGCGAGAGCGTCTATTGCGCTGGCGACGTCAGTCCCCTCTCGTGGGGCACCACGTACAACTGGCCCGTCGGCGACAAGCCCTACAACGTCAAGGCATTCCCCAGCATCGTCAGCGGCTGGCACTGGGGCACATGGTCCCCGAACTCCGGGCTGCCGGTGCGCGTCGCCGACCACCGGAGCGTCGTCACCAGCGGCTCCTTTGCGCTCACCAACGCCGGCGTGCAGAACGTGGCCTACGATTGCTGGTTCCACACCATCGCCAATCCGGGAAACAAGAGCCAGCCGACCGACGAACTGATGATCTGGGTCGCGCGTTTCGGCGGCGCCGGCCCGCTCGGCAAGCTGCAGGGCGAGGTGGAAATCGGGGGCGCGACCTGGGCGGTCTACACCGGGACCATCGGCTGGAAGGTGTTTTCCTTTGTCCGCACCTCCAACACCACCGCGTGGAAAATCGACGTCCGCGATTTCATCGACTACCTGGTCGTCACCAAGGGCTGGCTGGAAAAGGACAAGTTCCTGACCAGCGTCCAGTTTGGCACCGAGATCTTCCGGACCGAAGGCGACGGGCGGCTCGACGTGACCGGCTACCGCTGCGACGTGGAGTGACTGCCCGTGACTGCAGCGGGCGGCGGGCGAACCGTAGCGCAGGCTTCCTGCTGACCGTGCAGCCAAGGATGGCTGCGCTACTTCCAACCATCTGACCGGAACACGGACCGGGAGACCCGTACCCCTCACGGCGGCTATGCCGCATCGGGATGCCTCCCGGTCAAACCCCGTGCGAGGCGATGAACGCCTTGATGGCCGCGGCATCGGCGCGGATGGGATGCTTGGCCACC
>CAZAFS010000192.1:0-6058 GCA_964484165.1 uncultured Opitutaceae bacterium
CATTCTAGTCCTTGAGAATGCCGGATCTTCGACCGATTTATTGTTTGCAATCACCGTTAAAATATCGCGGGCTGGCCTCTTCTGTCCCTCGCCGCTTCAACGTTTCATCAGACACGATCATGACCCTTTTATTCGTTCAATTTCCGCGTCGGATGCTCCTGCCTGTGTTGGTCGCGCCCGTGGTGATGATGGCCCAAGCCCCCTCCGATTTGCCGCCCATGCCGGAGGATTTGATCCCGGCTCTGCGCCCGCTCCTCGTGTCTGCCTTGGCACAATCGCCGCAGATGATTCAGAGCAACATCAGCATCGCCTCGGCTGAGGCCATTCTGATCCAGAATCGGGCGGGCATGTTGCCCAGCTTGGGCGGCTCTGCCGACTACGGTCATTCTAATACAGTCCTTGCCACCCAATCGAGCATTTCGAACTCATCTTCGGGGCTGTTTTACAGCTTGGGGATAAGCCAGCCGATCTTCCAGTGGAATGCGCTCAAGTACCGGACTGATGGCAGCAAAGTGGGAGTGAAGATCGCCGAGCACCAGTACGCCGACGCTTATCGCCTGCTCGTCGTCAATTTGCGGGCGCAATTCCTGGCGCTGGTGGCCAAAAAGATCGCCCTGCGCAACGCCGCATTCACCCTGAAACAAGCGGAAGAAACCCTCGCGCTGGCCGAGGCGAACCTCAAGGCCGGGCGAATTTCGCCGGAAGCGATGATGGATCCCCGGCTGGCAGTGGACCAGGCCCGGTTGGACTGCGACCAGGCCGTGGAGGACCTGCAGAATTCGCAGCGCTTGTTCCTGCTCACCGCCGGACAGGCCGACTTCGGCGAGAACGCGATCCCCGATGATGTTCCATCGCCTGCTTACGCCCCGGACGTTGCGGCTCGTCTACTGCAGGAATTTGCCCGGACAGGCGCCGATGATACTTATTCCGCAGCCACCTATCGAGGATATATTGCGCAGGCGGATCTGGACTACCGGATTGCCCGAGTGAATTTACTACCGAAGTTCAGCTTCAATGCGAACGCCAGCCATCAAAGTCAGACCAACGCCGGACCAAACTATGTCAGCCAGGTGGTCATCAATACCCAAAACTGGTACATCTTTGCCAACTGGACGGTCTTTGACGGTTTCGCCACCCGTGGCGCCAAGCTTTCGGCCTTGCATCGGAAGCGCAGCTACGAGCGCACCCTGCGTACGCTCGCGGACCAGACGGTTGCCCAAGCCCGCGACCTGGAAAAGCAGCTTGGTTTTGCGTGGCGCACCGCTCAGATCATCCAGACCCGCCACGATGTGAGCGGCAGCATGGTCAAGCGGGCGCAGGACGACTTGAAGCTCGGCAAGACCTCCCAGACGGCGGTCAACTCCGCGCAGATGGTGCTTTATCAGGCAGACTATAACCTCGCCGCGGCCCGTGCGATGTTTTTGAACGATTGGTCCCAGTTCGTGTCCACATTATGCGTCGACCCGATGCTCAACCTCGTTCCGCCAACCTATTTGAAAGATGCCAAGTAATGCCTCCCGGACGGGGTTGAAAGTGCTCGCGGCCGCGATTGTACTGGCCGGCGCGGGTTTGACCCTGGCCTATTTCCTCCGCCCGGTGGCCCAGGTGGTGATCGTGAAACGCCAGCCGGCCCCCAATGCCAAGCCCGGCAGTGTCGTCGTGCTCGCCGAGCGCGAGGCGGACCTGAAAAGCGAATACGGCGGCCGCATTCTGCGCAGCGCGCTTCGCCCCGGGACGCGTTTCAAGGCGGGCGATTTCCTGGTCCAGCTCGACACGCACGAACTCGAGTTGGACATTGAGAAGACCCAGAGCGACGTGGAATCGATGGAGAAGCGCATCGCGGTCGGTTCGCCGTATGACACCCAGATCGACAACGCTCGCGATGACCTCGCCACGAAGGAGCGTCAGTACAAGCTGGGCAGCCTTTCGGAAACCGATTACGTCCAGGCGCAGCGCGCCGTGCGGGCGCTGGAACAGAACCGCGAGCTGGGGAAGCTCGAGAACCAGCAGCGGCTCGACAACCTGAAGAACGCCCTGAAATCGCAGCAGTTGCAGCTTTCGCGCATGACCCTCAACGCCCCGTTCGACGGGGTTGCCTCCGCGGTGTATGCCGACAAGGACGATATCATCGCCGCCAACGCCCCCATCGCCCATCTCATCACCGTCAGCCGCCTGGTCGAGGCGAAGATCAGCGAGGAGGATTTTGCCGAGATCAAGGTGGGCCAAAAGGCGTCCGTGCGCTTCCTGACCTATGGCGATCCGCCTTCCAACGCGACCGTCACCAAGATCCTGCCCACGGCGGACCCGGAGACCCAACGCTATGTCGTGTACCTCAACGTCGACATCCCGCTGGAGAAGCTGGTGCCCGGCATCACCGGCGAGGTGTCCATCACCGTGGGCGTGCATGAAAACGCGCTGACCGTGCCGCGCCGGGCGGTGTCCGGTGGCAGCGTCTACGTGGTGCGGAATGGCCGGGTCGAACTGCAAAAGGTCGAGCTGGGCTACACGAGTCTCAACGAGGTCGAGGTGCTCTCCGGCGTGCACGAGGGCGAGCCGGTGATCGCGGAGCAGCTGGAGCGCCACCAGCCCGGTCAGCACGTGCGCACCGAAGTGGAGAAGGAGTGATCGGCGCCCGGAGGGCGACCCGAACTGCCGCGTCCCGTGATGTCTCCGAATTTCCGCATCGCCACGCGTTTTTTGACCGCCAAGAAGCGGGCGATGCTCATGAGCCTTTCCTGCATCGTGCTGGGCGTGGGCCTGTTCGTGGTCACCCAGGCGATCACCAGCGGCTTCGAGCTTTTCTTCATCAAGACCATCCTCGGCACGGACGGGGCCATCCGGATCGCGGACAAGATCCAGGACACGATGCGCTCGATGGAGGCCGGGGGGCGCGGGAGCGGCTCGACGTTCAACATCTCCATGCGCGGGGAGGGGAGGAAATACATCGAGGGGATCGACGAGCCCAAGCTCCTGACCCAGGCGCTGCGGCGCTTCGACAACGTGGCCGGCATCGCCGAGGTGCTGCATTCGCCGGCCACCATCCGCAGCTCGTTCAAGAGCGACGCCGTCCAGGTCTACGGCATCAATCTCGAAGACCAACTCATGGTGTCCGACCTCGGCTCCCAGATCGCCGCGGGCACCCTGGCCGATTTCCGCACCCAATATAACGGCGCCCTGCTCGGCCGGGAGATGGCGGACCGCATGCAGCTTTCCGTGGGCGACTCCTTCGTTTTGGATGCCGGGCCCGAGTCCCGGCGCTACCGGGTGAGCGCCATCTATGAGACCGGCGTCGCGGACATCGACCGGGTGCGGGTCTTTCTCAAGATGGGCGAGGCACGGTCGCTGCTGCGGAAGCCGACCGGTGCGTCGTACCTCCAGATCATGCTCCACGACAAGGACCGCGCCCCGGAGGACGCGCTGCAGATGAGCGCCACGCTTGGGTACAGCGCGGCGAGCTGGGAGCAGCGCTCGGCGAGCTGGCTGGAGGTCTTCGAGGCGCTGCGCCTGTCCTCGGCCATCACGGTGTCGGTCTTCACGCTTATCGCCGGCCTGGCCATGTTCAACACCCTGGCGATGATCGTGATGGAGAAGACCAAGGAGATCGCGATCCTGCGCTCGATGGGTTACACCCGTCAGGACATCTCGAAGATCTTCATGTGGCAGGCGGCGATCGTGCTGACGGCCGGCACGATCCTGGGCTGGATTCTCGGGGCGACGGTCACCTATACCCTGTCGACGGTGCCGATCCACATCCGGGGCATTTTCGCGACCGATACCTTCATCGTGCACTGGTCGATCTGGCATTATGTGGCCGCGACGCTCACGGCCGTCATCATGGTCACGGTGGCCAGTCTCATTCCGGCCCGGCGCGCCGCCCGGCTCGAGCCGGGCGACGTCATCCGCGGCACGGCGCAATAATCCCGCCATGGCTGAGTCTCCCGATCCCGTCGCGCTTCGCTGCACCAATATCCAGCGCTACCTCGGCGCCGGGGAGGGGCGGGTGCACGTGCTCAAGGGGGTTTCCTTCGAGGCGCTCCGCGGGCAGATCTACGCCGTGGTTGGACCTTCGGGGTGCGGCAAGAGCACGCTGCTCTACCTGCTGGGCCTGCTCGACCGGCAGGACGGGGGCGACATCTGGATCGACGGCCAGCTCATGTCGAACAGCAGCGACGCCGACCGCACCGCCGCCCGCTGTCTGCACATCGGGTTCGTCTTCCAGTTCCATTTCCTGATGCAGGAGTTCACCACCACCGAGAACGTGATGATGCCCATGCGCAAGCTGGGCCGGCTCGGCGAAGCGCAGATGCACCAGCGGGCGCACGAGCTGCTGGAGGCGGTCGGGCTCGGCGACAAGACCCACCGCCTCTGCACCCAGCTTTCCGGCGGCGAGCAGCAGCGCGTGGCCGTGGCCCGCGCCCTGGCCAACCAACCCTCCATCCTCCTGGCCGACGAGCCCACGGGCAACCTCGACCAGCGGAACTCGGCCATTGTTTTCGATCTGCTCACCCGCTTGGCCAAGGAACACGGCCAGGCCGTGATCCTCGTCACGCACAATCCCGAGATCGCCGGCCGCTGCGACACCGTGCGGCCCATGCGCGACGGCGTTTTTCTGTAGACGCGACGAGCGGGAGGACCGGCCGGAGCGGGGCGAAGCGGGGCGAAAAGTGAGCCGCGGTTGCCATTATCTGTGTGATTGATGGCTTTTCGCATCTACGGTGCGCTCTAATGAGTTCCTGATCCACCTGCGGCCGGGTAATTTTTGGTTTACATGACGCGGGCGTTGCCGCTTTTTCATCCCCAGACCTCAATTACGTTCAGTCAAATCCGTGAGCCAGCACTGTTCGCGAAAATCGTTTGTCACCCGATGCTTGGGGCTTCTGGCCGCCTGCGGACTGGCCCCCCAACTGCTTGCGAGAACCTCGCGCCGCCCGCCCGCCGCCCCGGCCCGCCCGTCCGCGTCCTTCGCGCTGCGCCCTGAACCACGCTCCGTGCCCCGCCGGACGGACGGGGTTTGACCCGCGGTTGCGGCGGTTAATCGAAGGCGACCTGGCTTATGTCGTACCTCTTTCCGAAGTGGTTCAACCACCTCCCGCTGCAGCTCCTCATCTACCTCTTTGTCCTCGGCGGGACGGTCACGGCGGGGGTCACCTACTACTGCACGCCCAAGTACCTCCGTGTCGGTTACGAGCCGGTGCAGCCGGTCCCGTACGACCACAGCCTGCACGCCGGCCAGCTCGGCCTCGACTGTCGCTACTGCCACAGCAACGTCGACCAGTCGGGTTTCGCCAACATCCCGACGGCGCAGACGTGCATGAATTGCCATCAGCTCGTCAAGCCGCAGAGCCCGCTGCTCGCGGTGGTGCGTGCCAGCTACGAGAGCGGCGAGTCCGTGCCGTGGGTGCAGATCCACAAGACCCCCGACTACGTCTACTTCAACCATGCGATCCACGTGAACCGCGGCGTCAGCTGCGTGGAATGCCACGGCAAGGTCAACGAGATGCCGGTGGTCTACCACGCCGAGTCGCTCAGCATGAAGTTCTGCCTCAACTGCCACCGCAACCCCGGGCAGTACCTCCGCTCCCCGGCGGATGTCTACAACCTGGATTCGCCGACGCTGGCGGCGCAGGGCCGGGCCGCGGATGCGGCGCAGATCATTGCCGCCTGGAAGGTCAAGCCGCCGCAAAGCTGCTCCGGCTGCCACCGCTAGGAAAGCGAAATCCCAAACACCAAGTTCCAAACTCCAAATCCTGACGGCCGGACCCTGCGGCCCCTCATTCCCTCACTCCCTTGCTCCCGTTCTCTCATCCTGCATGAAGCGCCCGGTCCAACATCCCGGCCCGTCGGACCGCGAACTGCGCGGCCCGCGCTATTGGCGCAGCCTGGACGAACTTCTCGACACGCCCGGCTTCCGGACCTACCTCGAACGCGAGTTTCCAGAAGGCGCGTCCCGCCTCGACGGCGTCGACCGCCGCCAGTTCTTCAAGCTGATGGCCGCCTCCTTTGCGCTGGGCGGCATCGGTCTTGCCGGCTGCCGCCGGCCCGAGGCCTACGTGCTGCC
>CAZAFS010000193.1:0-6057 GCA_964484165.1 uncultured Opitutaceae bacterium
AGATGCCCGACGAGGGCCGCGTGCTGACGGACGGCGTGCCGATCCGCGGGCCCGGGCGCGACCGCATGGTCATGTTCCAGGAGTCGGCGCTGTTTCCCTGGCTGGATGTGTTCGGCAACGTGATGTTCGGCCTGCGCCTCAAGCCCGGCCTGAAACCCGCGGAGCGGACGGAGGTGGCGGAATATTACCTGCGGCTGGTCGGGCTGGAGAAATTCATGCACGCCAACATCCATGAACTGTCCGGCGGCATGAAGCAGCGCGTGGCGCTGGCCCGGGCGCTGGCGCCCAATCCCCGCGTGCTGCTCATGGACGAGCCGTTTGCCGCGCTCGACGCCCTGACCCGCGAGCAGCTTTACGGCGACCTCCAGCGCATCTGGGAGGAGCGCCGCAAGACCATCGTGTTCGTCACGCACAACGTCCGCGAAGCCGCCTGTCTCGGCGATCGCGTGGTGCTGTTCTCGCCCCATCCCGGCCGCATCCACGAGGAGTTCAAGATCCCGCTGGCCCGGCCGCGCGACATCAACAGCGTCGATCTCGCCGAACACGCCACGGAAATCATGCGCGCCCTGAAGGGGCATCTGCGCGCCACGGAGGTGGCGACATGAAACGGCTGCTCACCGCCCTGATGTTTTTCGTCGCGCTGGTCGCGGTCTGGCAGATTGCGTACCAGAAGAAGATCTGGTCGCCCGTGCTGGTGCCGTCGCCCGCCGCGGTGGGGGCGTACCTGTGGGAAAACACGTTCATGCCGGGCACGGCGGCCGCCCCGAACCCGAACCGCTGGCAGTTGTTTGTCGCCGTCGGCGTCACGCTGAAGCGCTTGCTGGCCGGTTACGCCATCGGCCTGGGCCTGGGCCTGCCGCTCGGGCTGCTGACCGCGCGGTTCCGGTCGGTGCGCGACACCCTCGGCGTGTTGGCGCTTGGCCTGCAGGGGCTGCCCAGCGTGTGCTGGGTGCCGCTGGCGTTGCTGTGGTTCGGCCAGACCGAGGGCGCGATGCTTTTTGTCGTCGTGATGGGCACGCTCTGGTCGGTGGTGCTCGCCACCGAGGCGGGGGTGCGCAACGTGAACCCGATCTATGTCCGCGCCGCCCGCACCATGGGGTCGCGCTGGCTGCACATCTGGCTCAAGGTGATCATTCCGGCCGCGCTGCCCTTCATCGTCAGCGGCATGAAACAGGGCTGGGCCTTCGCCTGGCGTTCCCTCATGGCCGCCGAAATCTTCGTCACCATCCTGACCGGCTTTGGTCTCGGCCATTTGCTGCATTACGGCCGGGAGCTCAATGCCATGGACCAGGTGATCGGCATCATGCTGGTGATTGTCCTCATCGGCCTGCTGGCCGACAAGGTGCTCTTTTCCCCGTGGGAGCGCTTCCTCCACAAGCGGTGGGGCACCGACACCGCCGGCTGAGCCCCGATCAGGCGCGTTTCCCGTGTTTTTGCTTGGAGATTGAAAAGATGGGTATTTGGGCTTACTTAATCATCTCAAAACTCAATCCTGCGTATCATGGCCAAGATATACAACGACATCACCGAAACCATTGGTAACACGCCGCTCGTTCGCCTGAATCGAACCGCCAAGGCTCACGGCGCCCTCGCCGACGTGCTGCTGAAGCTCGAATTCTTCAATCCGCTCAGCAGCGTCAAGGATCGCATTGGCGCCGCCATGATCGATGACGCGCTGAAGTCCGGCAAAATCAACAAGAACTCCGTGCTCATTGAGGCCACCAGCGGCAACACGGGCATCGCGCTGGCCTTTGTCGCGGCCGCCCGCGGTCTCAAGCTCATCCTCACCATGCCCGAGACCATGAGCCTCGAGCGTCGCAAGCTGCTCAAGATTCTCGGGGCGCGGCTCGTGCTCACGGAGGGGCCCAAGGGCATGAAGGGCGCGATGGCCAAGGCCGAGGAACTCAACAAGCAGATCCCGAACAGCGTCATCATGCAGCAGTTTGCCAATCCCTCGAATCCGGAGATCCACCGCAAAACCACGGCCGAGGAGATCTGGCGCGACACGGATGGCAAGGTCGACATCATCGTGTCGGGCATCGGCACGGGCGGCACCATCACCGGTGTCGGCGAGGTCCTCAAGCCCCGCAAGCCCGGCCTGAGGATCGTGGCGGTGGAGCCCGACGCCTCGCCCGTCCTTTCCGGCGGCCAGCCCGGCCCGCACAAATTGCAGGGGCTGGGGGCCGGCTTCATCCCCCAGGTGCTCAACACCAAGATTTACGACGAGGTCATCCGCGTGAAGGAGGCCGATTCCGGGCCGATCTCGAAGCAGGTGAACACGCAGGACGGCATTCCCATCGGCATTTCGTCAGGGGCGGCCGTGTGGGCCGCGCTGCAGCTGGCGAAGCGGCCCGAGAACAAGGGCAAGCAGATCGTCGTGATCATCCCCTCGAGCAGCGAGCGCTACCTGTCCACCTGGCTGTTCGCCGACGTCAACTCCGAGAGCGACTCGGTCGAGGATCTCATCGCGAAATGAGGCGGCCGGCCGGCCGCACCCGTTTCCCTTCCGGGCGGACGCCAGTCCGCCCTTTTTTGTGCCGCCAGCCGACGACGACCCGCGTGTGGCTGGCCGGATGGACCTGGTGCAGGGCTCGACGCTGGCGGCTTTGAGCGCGGGTGCGCAGCCGCGGATTGCATCGAGGCGGATAGGCGCCAGAATCATATCGTTATTATCGGCGCGCGGCGCAGGCGGCGGGCGTGCAACTCTGCTTCATCAAGGACGAATCGCCGCTGTCCGAACAACAGATTCCCTCAAGCCTCCGCTGCCTCGCCACCGTCCCGTGGTGAGTCCCCCGCCCACCCCAACTCCACCCGTCCCTTCGTACCCATGAAAACCATCGGTCTCCTGCTTGGTCTCGCCGCGTCCGCCGCCATGACTGCCCGCGCCGCGGCGCCGGCGTTGGGATTGTTCACCGACGAGAGCGACATCGGCGACGTGCGCCACGCCGGCGCGGTCAAACTCGACGCGGCCCACGGAACGTACGCGATTTCAGGTGGCGGCGAAAACATGTGGGCCGCGCGGGACGGCTTCCATTTCGTGTGGAAACGCTCCTCCGGTGATTTGTCGCTGGCGGCGGACATCCGCTGGCCCGGCCCGGGCGGCCATCCGCATCGGAAAGCCTGCCTCGTGATCCGCCAGTCGCTCGAGCCCGACTCGCCTTACGTGAACGCGGCCCTGCACGGCAGCGGGCTGACCTCCCTGCAATTCCGCGAAACCCCGGCTGGCCCGACCCATGAGATCCAATCCAACGTCACCGCGCCGGTGCGGCTCCGCGTCGAGAAACGGGGCGGCTACGTCTCGATGTCGGTCGCGCCGGCGGGCGGAGAACTGCAGTCGGCCGGCGGATCCGTGCGCCTGCAGTTCAAGGCGCCTTTCTACGTCGGCCTCGCCGTGTGCGCGCATGACAACAACACTCTGGAGGAAGCGGTGTTCACCAACGTGGAGCTGGCCACGGTGCCGCCACCGGCTGAAATCCCGGCGGCCATCCAGAGCACGCTGGAGATCATCGACCTCGCCTCGCAGGACCGGCGCGTGGTGTATCACACCAACGATCGCATTGAGGCGCCCAATTGGTCGCGCGACGGCCGGAGCCTCATCGTCAACCGCGGCGGCCGCCTGTTCCGCCTGCCGGCAACGGGTGGGGAGCCGCAGGTGATCGACACCGGCTTCGCGGTGACCTGCAACAACGACCACGGCATCTCGCCCGACGGCACGCAGGTTGTCATCAGCGACCAGACGGAGGACAATCACTCCCGCATCTACGTGCTGCCGTTCGGCGGCGGCGCGCCGCGGCGCATCACGCCACTGGGGCCTTCCTATTGGCACGGCTGGTCGCCGGACGGACAGACCCTGGCGTACTGCGCGGAGCGGCACGACGAATTCGACGTCTACACCATTCCAGTGGCGGGCGGCCCGGAACGGCGCCTGACGACCACGCCGGGCCTGGATGACGGCCCGGAATACTCCCCCGACGGCCGGTACATCTATTTCAATTCCGACCGGACCGGCTTGATGCAGATCTGGCGCATGCGGCCCGACGGCAGCCAGCAGGAGCCGGTGACCGCGGATGACTTTAATAATTGGTTTCCGCATCTGTCGCCCGACGGCAAGTGGATCGTTTTCCTCTCCTACCCGAAGGGGGTGAAGGGGCACCCGGCCAACCAGGACGTCATGCTCCGCCTGCTGCCCGCCGCCGGCGGGGAGATCAAGATCCTGGCCACGTTGTACGGCGGACAGGGGACCCTGAACGTCCCCTCGTGGTCGCCCGACAGCCGGAGCGTGGCATTCGTCAGTTACCAGCCGCTGCCGTTTTAAATCGGCCCCCGCGCCGGCGCGCTACCGCGCATTCCGGCCGGAGGTCTGGTACCAGCGGTAGAAACTGACGCCAAAGGCGGTCAGCGCCACGGCCATGCCGACGAGCTTCATGATCACGCCGGCGAGGAGCTGGTCGTCGGCCGGACTGAAGTTGGCGATGATCCGCGGCGCGTATTCGTAGGTGGGGTAGAGGATGTCGTTCGAGAACGTGATGAAGGCGAACACCGGCGTCATGCCGATGACCACCAGCACGAGGTAGATCATCTGGCCGGGATAGCTGATGGGCGGAAACTCGCGCGACGGGCTGTAGAGGGGCCACCAGTAAAGGAGTGCGACGGCAAAAAACATCAGGTGCTGCACGATGTGCACGAGCCGGTCCTGCAGGGCCCAGTCGTAGAGTCCCGGAGCATGCCAGGCCGAGTAGACCACGACGTAGAGCAGGCCGCAGACCAGCGGGCGCGTCAGCAGGCGGAGCAGGCCGTGCAGGGGGCGGGCGGCGGTGACCGGCCGCACCAGCCACTCCGGCAGCCCGAGCAGAAACAGCACCGCCGCCGGGTACATCAGCAGCTGGTGCTGCACCATGTGCGCGCTGAGCAGGAAACGCTCGCCGAGCTGGTCGAAGGGCGACCCGACCGCGAGGTAGAAGATGACCAGCGCGGCGTAGAATTTGACGGCGTGGCGGGTCGGATACGGCGCGCCGGCCTGGAGCCGCGCGCGCAGCGGCCCGGTGAGGACGGCGTAGAGCCACGCGAGCAGGATCAGGCCGCCGACCAGGTAGGGCTCGTTGTGCCAGTGCCGCCAGTCAATCACGGGGTGAGAGCGAAGGTAAAGGTGTGGGGGAGAAGCCGCCGTGCCAACATCACGCGGCGCCGGTCGTCATGGCTTCAACCCCTGCCCCTATACACTCTTTCACCCGCACTTTCACTCTCACTTTCAAGGCTGGAAGCTCAGCGGGATGCTGTCGCTTACGCTGAACAGGGAATGCAACGCCAGCATCGTGCCGCCGGCCAGGATCAGGCCGATGAAAAACAGGATTGTGCAGAACACCTTGTCCCACCGCAGGTGCATGAAGAAGAAGATGACGAACAGGAACTTCACGGCCGACAGGAGCACGAGGCTGCCGATGAGCAGCGATTTGGGAAACGGCAGGAAGATCAGCAGCAGTTCCACGCCGGTGATCACCGCGAGAATCATCGCGATCTGGACGTAGACGTGGTACCGCCCTTGGGCGGAGGCATGGCCGGGCGTGTCGGCGGGGAGGGCGAGATCCATGGGCGAGGGGACGAGGACTTAGTGCGGAGGAGTGGCGGCGAAGACGTATTCGAGCAGGTAGACGGCGGTGAAGATCACGATCCACACGATGTCGACGAAGTGCCAGTAAAGGCCCATCGACTCGACGTCGTTGGCGTTCTGCGCATCGAAGTCGATCGCCCCCGCCGGGCGCGCCAGCCACGCCAGCGCGCCGAGGGCGGCCAGCTCGCCGGCATACGGCACGGCGTTCTGTCGGAGGAACGCGCCGAAGGCCTGGCCTTCCACGAACAGGCTGATCAGACCGGGCACGATAAAGATGAACATCAGGCCCGCCGCGGCGGCAAAGACGAGGACGTGGATGACATTGCGGAGCATCCACCCGCCCCGGATTTCGCCGGCGGGTTTGAACGAGCGGATGTACATCAGCCCGAGCCACAGCACGCCGATCGCCACGTGGGTGCCGTGGGTGCCCGTCAGGGTGAAGAAGGTCG
>CAZAFS010000194.1:0-6041 GCA_964484165.1 uncultured Opitutaceae bacterium
TGCAGGAGCAGAGCGTGCTGCCCACCACCGACCCGGAGCGGATGTATTATTACGGGAGCCTGTTTAACGCGCTGATTGCGCGGAGCGGCGCCAAAACGATCCTGTTCGACACTTGGGCGCGCGCGGGGAAACCGGAGATGCAAATCGCGCTGGACCGCGCCTACGCCACGCTGGCCCGGGAATTGGGCGCGCAAGTGGCGCCTATCGGACCAGCCTGGCAACGGGCGCTGCGAGCGGACGCCCACCTGGCTCTCTACCAGGGAGACGGCAGCCACCCGACGGAGATCGGCACGTACCTTGGCGCCTGTGTGCTTTACTCGGTGGTCTATGGCCGGCCGCCCCAGCGGCCCTTGAGCCATCCCAACTTCGCCGCCGCGGACGCCGCGTTAGCGCAGCAGGTCGCCTGGGAGGCAATCCAAGCGCGAGAGTCAGATCAACAGGTTGCCCCCTCCAACGCCCGGTGAACGGCTGGCGTCTGCGGTTTCCCGCCTTGTCTCACGCGGGCCGGTCCGGCGGCGGCGTGACTTCCTCGACCACGGCGCGCACCGGCCGGCCGGGCGCGCAGTCGGCGCGCAGCGCGACGAACCGGTCGCGGTAGCGGTCGAAAATCGGCCAGAGCGCGGCGCGATCGGTCTCGGGGATGGCGAGCCCGGCGACCGCGGCGCGGCTGAAGAATCCGAAGCGGCCCTCCGCGATGTCGGGCGGCTGGGCTTCGAGCGGGCGCCGGCAGTGGAAGAGGAACATGAGCCAGTGGCTTTCGCCCTCGTAGGCCTTTTCCGCGATCATGGCGAAGAGATGCAGGTCGTCCGTGCTGATGCGCAGGCCCGTCTCCTCGAAGGTCTCGCGCACGGCGCATTCGAAGGGCGACTCGCCGGCGGCCATCTCCAGCTTGCCGCCGATCGGGCTCCAGTTGCCGAGATTCGGCGCCTTGTTGCGGTGGATGAGCAGGAGTTCGCCGGCGCGGTTCTCGAGGAAGACGAGGACGCTGATCTTGTAGGGGAGGGCGGAGGCCATGCGGTTGGCGGGAGCGTGGCCGGCGCGCGTGCCCGGGCAATGTTTTTTCCGGTCGCGGTAATTTGGGCTTGCCGCGCTGGCGAAATTCCAAATAACAGAAACTCCCCTATGCATTCGTCCCGTGTCCTGGCCGTGGATTGCGGTGCCAGCCATGTGGCCGTCGGCCGGTTCCGCCGCGGTGCCGCCGGCCGGATGAGCCTCGTCCGGTTCGCGACGGAGGCGCTTTCCCCGGAGGGCCCGGGCGACGAGGCGTGGGCGGCTGGAATCGGGGCGGCGCTCAGCGCGCTCGGCCGGCGCGAGGGTTTGCGCGGCGCCTGTGTCATGGGCGTGCCGGGTCACCTCACCCTGAGCAAGGTGGTGCGGATTCCGCGCGTGCCGGCCCGGTCGCGCCGCCGCCTCATCCGTTTCGAAGTGGGACAGTATGCGCCCTGCGCGCTGGCTGATTTGGTCTGGAGCCACGCGGTGGTTTCCGCCGACGCGGCCGGCCAGGAGCTGGTGATCACGGTCGCCCGCGCCGCCGTGATCAACCTGCTTTGCACCCATGCGAGGCGGGCCGGGTTTCCTGCCACGGCCGTCATCCCCTCCTGGCAGGCGCTCGACGCCGGGCCCGGTGGCGACCGTTCCGACACCCCCCCGGCGGCCCTGATGGTGGGGATTGGCGCGCGCACGACCCATGTCGTCTATCGCGGACCGCCGCGATTTTTCCTGCGGTCCATGGCCATGGGCGGCGACACGGTGACGCAAGATATCGCCGCCGAGCTCGGGGTGGACGTGGCTGAGGCCGAGTCGCTCAAGCGCCGGATTCTGGACAAGACGGCCAGGGCGCCAACCGACGCGCCGGAAAACATGGCGGTGCAGATTGCGGAGGCCCATTTCATCCAACGCCTGTGCGGCGAGATCTCGCGCTCCCTGGCCGGCGCATGTCCCGCCGGTGGTGCGACCCGGCCGGCGCGGCTGCATCTGGCCGGCGGGGGCTCGCTGCTGCCGGGGCTGCGGCGCGAGCTGGAGCAAAGCCTGCAGCTGCAGGTCGAGCCCTGGGAGTCTCCCGGCCTTGCCGCCGATGGTCTCGCCGCCGCCGGCCCAACGGGAAGGCTCGAGATCACTCAACTCCATGGGCTCGCCGGCCTCGCCGCCTGTGCGGCGCGACGCGGCGCAGGGTCCGCCAACTTGTTGTCCCGCCCCATGCGGCGGGAATTGGCGCTGCGGCGCTGGTGGCCCGTCATGGCCGCCGCGGCGTTGGCCCTGTTGCTCGGATGGTTGCTCGCGGTCCGGCACTATCGGGCGGTGGCCCACGAGGCGCGGCAGCGGGCCGACGGGTTCGAAGCCCGGACTGCCGCACTCGGCCGCCTGGAGGCCCGGAATCGCGCCAACCTCGCCCGGCTGGCGGAGGTCAACGGGCGGATCGCGGCGCTGCAACGGGTGGCGGAGGCGCGAACCAGCTGGATCGCGTTGCTGGCCGACCTGCAGGACCGGCTGGTGCAACTGGAGGACGTCTGGCTCGAGCGGCTGCAGGTTTTGCCGGCCGCCGGCCACGGCCCCGCGGCGGCGTTCCGGCCGGTCGGGGCGGGTTCCCGCGCGGCGGCGGACGGCGGCAGCCCGGCGGCGCCGGAATCGGTTTCTTGCCTTCAACTGGCGGGGTGTCTGCTCGATCCGCAGCATCCGCTCGGGAAACCGGGGGAGGCGTCCTACACCCGGGCGAGATTGCTGGTGGCGAGCCTCGGCCAATCGCCGTTTGTCACTGCTGTAAAAGACGAGCGGTTTGATGCCAGCCAGGCCGGGGTGTTGCGGTTCGAGCTCACCCTCGTGCTGGCTCCGCACCGGCTGCCTTGACCCGTGACCATGGACGGCAACCGGCAAAACGCGGTGGCGATCGGACTGGCGGTCCTGTTGGCGGCCGGCGCGATGCTTGCCGGCTGGAGTCTGGCGGGCAGCCGGCGGGCCGCCAGCGGCGCGACGTCGCTCTGCGCGCGACGGGAGCAGGAATGGAAACGCCTGAAGGCATATCAGCCGCCGCCCACCCCGGCGCAGGCGCGCACCGTGGAGGCGGAGCTGGCGCGCGCCGAGGGCGCGCTCGCAGACGCGGAGGCGCAGCTTGGATGTGGCGGCGGTACGACGGCCGGGAGTGATGGCGCCGGCGAGCCGCCAGCGTCGCGCACCGACGCCTTCTTCGACCTTACGGGCTTCATCCGCGCCATGCGCGAGCACGCGGGACGCGCCGGCGTGAGTCTGCGTCCCGACGAGCAATTTGGCTTTTCCGCCTATGTCCATGAAGGGCCTGAAACCAATCTCATTGACGCGGTCCACCGGCAGCGGCGGGTTGTCGCCGGTCTCCTTGAAGCGCTTTTTGCCGCGCGTCCGCGGAAGTTGCAGGCGGTCCAGCGGACCCGGCCAGCCCGGTCTCCGCCGGGCGCGGCGCGGGCGGCCGGCCCAGCTTCGGCCGCCGAAGCGGATTTATTTGCGATGGATCCCGGGCTGTCGGCGGAGGCACCGGGCCTGGTTGCCACCGAAGGCTATCGGTTGACGTTTGAGGCGCACACGCCGGTGCTGCGCCGCTTTCTCATTGCGCTCGCCGTCAGCGAACTTCCGCTGCTGGTCCGCAGCGTTGCAGTGGAACCGGTCAGGAACGCGTCGTTGGGGCGCGATGCGCCGCCGAACGATCGCGAGCCGCTGGTGCTGCTCGTGCGGCCGGGGTGGTCGCGCTTTTGCGTGACGGTGGAATCGCTCACCCTCGTCGTCCCGCCGGGCGCGCGCGCCGGAAGGGGCGCGGCGGAGCCCGGACGCGCCGCTCCGCCCGCCCCGGCGCGTTCGTGGGTCGCACCACCGCCGCAGGCGCGCGGACGCAGCTGGGTCTACGAGCTTTTTACCCCGCCGTCGCTTTACTACGACCGGCGCACCCGCGGGTTGACGGCGGGAGCGGAATCCGACTCGGCGCCGGCTGCCGATGGGCGGTTCGAACTGGACCTGTTGGAAGTGAAGCGCGGCCGGTTCCGCTGGCAGCTGGTGGGCTATGCGGCCGGAGCGGACGGAGTGCGGGGCATATTCACCGATGCCGACACGGGCGAGACCACGCTTGGCCGGGCCGGGGATCAGCTCGGCGGACCGGCCTTGACCGTGAGAAGCCTCAGGCTGAGTCGGGGCGAGTCGCCGGCGGACGGCACCGCCACCAGCGGCACGATGGCCACCGCCGTGGTGGCCGATGCGTCGTCCGGCGGGGACATCGCGCTCACCAGCGACGGACCGTGCCTGGCCGGGGCGCTCCGCGGAGTGTTTGGCAGCCGCCAGGCGTCGGGGTTTCGCCGGGAGATGGAGGAAGGCGATTCCGTGGCGTTAAACGGAGCCGATTATTGCGTCGAGCGACTCGACTTGCAGCCCGCGCGGGCTCTGGTGGCGCGGATGGCTCCGGGCGACGGCGAACCGCTCATTCTGGAACTCACGCCGTCGTCCCCGGCGCCGGCCGGGAGCGGAGGGGACCCCCCGACGGCCGGGCAGGCCGCGGGACAATTTTCAGCGCGACCATGAACCGATTCATCCAGCGCCTGCCCGCGGCAACGGCCGCGGCCATTGTTGCTCTGCTGCCGCCGGCCGAGGCGCCGGCACAAGACCCCGGCGCGGCCGACCACGAGGAGACGCGGGCGGCACTGCTCAAAGGAGTCGTGAAATCGTGGCAGCAGCCGGCGGCGCCGCGCGAGCGCCCGCCGGCCACGCCCGCCGACACGGGCGGTCTGCCGCTGGCCGGAAAACTGGAGGCGATCTCGATTCCCGTGGTGAGCTTCGCCAACGTCGAACTCAAGCGCGTGATCAGCGCCCTCAACGCGGTGGCGGAGGAATTCGACACGACGGGCGGGCAGCCGAAGGGCGTGAACATCGTGCTGCTCGATCCGGCCAACGCCAATCCGCCGGTGACCGTCACCCTGCGCAACCTGCCGCTGCGGCGCATTCTCGATTTCGTGACGGAGGCCGTCGGCTACCAATACGAAATCCAAGCCGACGCGGTCGTCGTCCGCCCGGGCGGAGAGCGCAACGCCCTCATCACCGAGGTCTTTCCCGCGCCCCGGTCCACTGTATTGCGTATGACGGGTCGGGCGGGTGGCGCCGGCAGTGGCGCCCCGCGAGCCGACGACGCCGGCGGCGGACGAGACCACGGCCCGGTCACGGACGAGACGGAGGCGCTGCGCCGGTTTCTGCAGCGCGCGGGCGTCAATTTCGACGGCGTGGCCGGCAGCAGCCTCGCCGGCGACGGCTCGGCCATCATCGTCACCCAGACGGCGCGAAACCTCGAGCGCATCCGCGCGATCCTCCGCCGGTACCGCGACGTGCGGCAGGTCGAAATCGAGGCAAAATTCCTCGACGTGCAGGAAGGCGCGCTCGACGAGCTCGGCATCCAGTGGGACATCGGCCGCCGGCCGGTGCCGCTGCTCGACCCGCAGACCGGCGCGCCGCTGCTCAACGCGGACGGCAGCCCGCGCGTGCAATATCAGGAGCGCTACCGCACCGCCGATCCCATCAGCGGCACGGCGGTGAACCGCACGTTGGTCGACGCCTTCCGGCACGCCGGGCAGGCGAGCGACATCATCGTCGACGACAAGGTCGTCGGCTCGCTCGCGCCGCCGACGCTGCCGAACGCCAACAACCTGGGGGAGGCGGCGGGCAATTTCGCCGGCATCACCGGCACCATCGGCGAATTTGACGTGAACGCGATCGTGCGGGCGCTGGCGCAGAAGAACGGCTCCGACCTGCTCAGCGCGCCGCGCGTCACGGTCCTCTCGGGCGGCGAGGCGGTCATCACCGTCGCCCAGGAGATGCGCTATCCCCAGTCCTTCGGCGGAATCCAGAGCCAGGTGGGCAGCGGGCGGACGACCGGCGACGGCAGCAGCGGCTCGGCCGGCGTGGCCATCACCGCCGGCACGCCGCAGGACTTTACCACGCGCAACGTGGGCGTGGAACTGCGCGTCACGCCCACGGTGGAGGAGGACGACTGCAGCATCAGCCTCGAGCTCAATCCCAAGGTGACCGAGTTCGAGGGCTTC
>CAZAFS010000195.1:0-6011 GCA_964484165.1 uncultured Opitutaceae bacterium
ACCTGCCCCTCAAGATCTCCATCTACAACCCCCGCCGCGAACTCCTCCGGCAACTCGTCCAAGAGTGACGGCCGGCCGGCGGATCCCTTGGCCGCATGTCTGCAACGATCGCCCGAGTCTTGGTGCTGGGTTTGGGCAACGACATCCTGACCGACGACGCCGTGGGGTTGCACGTGGCGCAGGCCGCGCGCGCACGCCTGACCGGCGAACCGGACATCGAGGTCAAGTCCACGACCGAGATGGGTCTGGCGCTGCTCGATGAGATTGCCGACCGCGACAGCGTCGTGCTGGTGGATTCCGTGCAGACCGGGCGGGCGCCGCCGGGGCACATCCACGAGATCGACGCGGCGGCGATCGCCAGCGTGGCCTCCACGGTGCCGCATATGCTGGGCGTCGGCGAAACCCTGGCTCTCGGCCGGCTGCTCGGCCTGGCCATGCCCCGACAGGTGCGCGTTTTTGCCATCGAAGTCGCCGACCCCTTCAGCCTCGGCACCGAGATGACCGACGCCGTAAAAAATGCCGTGGCGGCGGCGGCCGACAAGGTCATCGCCGCGGCGCGGGAGTTGGCGGCAACGAGCCGCGTCGCAACCCCGCGCGCCGTGGCGCCCCAAAGCGCCTGATCCTCAGGGTTAAACCCGCGAGCGCGGGTTCTAGGGCGCATTAGTTCAGGTTTTGGAACACGGTCCTCGACTTCTTAACGTCGGGCCGGCCCGCGGGAATTTGACTGGGGGAACGCGCCTTGAGATAAATGAGCGGCGACCCGGCTGTTATGCTTTCCGCCCCGGCGAGCCGTCCGCCAGAAAATCAAGGAATCCCCTTCAGCATATGAACTTATACGTGCTGCTGAAAATGGTGCCCGACACGGTCGAGGAACTGAACGTTGCCGCCGACAATCGCTCGTTGGACGCCGAATACCTCAGATTCAAGCTCAACGACCCCGACGAGCATGCGCTGGAACAGGCGCTCCTGCTCAAGGAGAAGCACGGCGGCACCGTGACCGTCGTCGCGTTGGACGCGCCGGAGGTGGACGACACCCTGTTCACGGCGCTGGCCAAGGGGGCGGACCGCGCCGTGAAGATTCCCGTGGACCAGGCCGGCCTCGGCACCGTCGCCACCGCCAAGGCGTTCGCCGCGTTCTTCGCCTCGCTGCCGGCCCCGCTGGCCGCCGACACACTGATCCTGCCCGGCTCCCAGGCGATCGACGACCTGGAGGGCGAAGTGGCGGCCTATCTGGCCGAATTGCTGCATCTGCCCTTCCTCGGCGTGGTCTGCAGCGTCACGTCGGCAGACGGCAAGGTGACCGTCCTCAAGGAATTCTCCGGCGGTCTGCGCGGCAAGTTCGAGGTGGCGCTGCCCGCCGTGCTGGGCATCCAGTCCGCGGACAAGCCGCCGCGCTACGTGCCCGTCGCCAAGGTGCGCGCCGCGATGAAGTCGGCCAAGATCGCCACGGCCGCCGTCGCGCCGCCCGAGCCGGCCACGGCGCTCGACCTGCAGCGGATGTACAAACCGGAAGCCACCGGCCGGGCCGAAATGCTGGAAGGCACGCCGGAGGAGGTCGCCACCCGCATCGCCACCCTGCTCGCCGAACGCGGCGTCGCCTAACCCTCAACCACCGGAAAAAACATGAGCGCTGGAATCTTGGTTTTGGTGGAGCACCTCAGAGGCACGGTGGCTGACATCACCTTCGAAATGCTGGGCGCCGCCCGCAAGCTGTCCGAATCGCTGCACGGCCCGGTCCACGCCGTGGTGCTGGGCAAGGACGGGGCGGCTCTGGCCGCCCGCCTGGGCGCCGCCGACAGCGTGCTGGTGGTGGACGACCCGGCCCTGGAGCAACCCTCGGCCGAGGCGGCCATCGGCGTCCTGCAGCAAATCATGGCGCAGAAGCAGGCCACGCTGGTGCTGCTGGGCGGCACCAATGTCTCCTTCGGCCTGGGCGCGCGGCTGTCGGCCCGGACGCAACTGCCGTTTGTCAATTTCTGCAAGGGCGCCCGCGTCGACGGCGACGCCGTGGTGCTCACCAGCCAGCTCTTCGGCGGGAAGATCCTGTCGGACGTGAAGCTGGCCCAGGCCCGGGGCATCGTCAGCATCTATCCCGGCGCCTTCCCGGCGGATCCGGGCCGGAGCGACCGGTCGCCGCCGGTGGAGAAGCTGGCCGTGCCGGTGACCGCATCCAAGGTTGTCTTCCAACAGTTCGTCGAGCCCGAGACCGGCGACGTCGACATCACGAAGCAGACGGTGCTGGTGGCCGTCGGCCGCGGCATCCAGTCGGCGGACAACGTCGAGCTGGCGGAGGAACTCGCCCGGAAGCTCGGCGGCGCCGTGTGCGCCTCGCGCCCGGTGATCGACCAGGGCTGGCTGCCGTTGAGCCGCCAGGTCGGCAAATCCGGCATGTCCGTGAAGCCGCGGGTGTACCTCGCCTTCGGCATCAGCGGGGCGCCGGAGCACTGGGACGGGATGCAGAACTCCGAATGCATCATCGCCGTCAACACGGATCCGAAGGCGCCCATCTTCGACGGGGCGCACTACGGCGTCGTGGGCGACGCCGTGGAATTGCTGCCGCTGCTCACTGGGAAAATCCAAGCCAGGAAAGGTTGATGCCCCATGAATCCCGTTCAAGTCTCGGTGCTGGGTCTGCCGGGGGTGGGAATCTTGTGGGGCCTGACCGTCGTGGCGTTTGGCATCTTTGGCTGGCGCTGCTGGCAGCTCATCGGGCTGGTGCGCCGCGGCCGCTTCGAGAACCGGTTCGACCACCTTGGCCGGCGGCTCTGGCACGCGATCAAGAATGTCCTGTTGCAGCCCCGCATCTTCAATGAGCGCAGCATCGGGCTGCCGCATTTCCTGATCTTCTGGGGCTTTGTCGTCTATGTGGTGTGCTTCAACTGGGCGCTGCTGCGCGGGCTCATTCCGATCCTGCCGGTGCCCTATCCCGACGCGGTGGGCGTCGCGGAGCTTTTCCTGGAGGCGTTTTCCGTGCTGGTCCTGGTCTCGCTGGCCGTCGCGGTCGCGCGGCGCGCCTTCTTCGCGCCGCCGCATCTGCACCTGAGCTTCGACGCCAACCTCATCCTCGCGCTCATCGGCGTGCTGATGTTGAGCGTGCTTTTCGGTTCCGGATTCCGCCTGGCGGCGGGCGACACCCCGGCTTCGATCTGGACGCCGTTCGGACGCCTGCTGGCGCCGGCCTTCGCCGGCCTGTCGCCGGGCGGCGCCCGCTCGCTCGCGGCCGGCATGTGGTGGCTGCACATGGTGGTCGTGCTCGGCTTCCTCGTCTACCTGCCCTACTCGAAACACCTTCACCTCCTCGCCTCGCCGTTCAACGTCTTCTTCAGCGACGCTTCCGTCCGGCCGGTCGGCGACCTGGCGGTTCCCGGCGCGAAGGACGACCTCACCGCCGGCGCGTCGAAGTGGGAGGAGCTGACATGGAAGCAGCTGTTCAGCGGCTTCTCCTGCGCCGAGTGCGGCCGCTGCGACCGGGCGTGCCCGGCCACCACCTCCGGCTATCCGCTGGAGCCGCAGCAGATCATCCAGAAGCTCAAGCGCCACATGATGCAGACGGGCCTGGCCGGCAATGGCGACGGCCGGCCGCCGCTCATCGGCGAGGTGATCACCGAGGCCGAGCTGTGGGCCTGCACCACCTGCCTGGCCTGCATGAACCGCTGCGCGGTCTGGAACGAGCAGGTGCCGCTCATCGTCATGCTCCGCCGGCAGCTCGTCAGCCAGGGGGCGGTCCAGCGCACGGTGCAGGACATGCTCGCGAACCTCACCCGCTACGGCAATTCCTTCGGCAAATCCGACCGGATGCGCGCCCGCTGGGTGCAGGCCTCCGGCCTCAAGATCAAGGACGCCCGCAAGGAGCCCGTCGAGTACCTCTGGTTCGTCGGCGACTACGCCTCCTTTGATCCGCGCTGCGAGGAGATCACCCGCAAGACCGCGCAGATCTTCGCCCAGGCCGGCGTCGACTTCGGCCTGCTCTACGAAGCCGAGCGGAACGCCGGCAACGACGTCCGCCGCGTCGGCGAAGAGGGCCTGTTCGAGATGCTGCGGGAGAAGAACCAGCAGGCTTTCGCCAAGGCGCAGTTCAAGGCCATCGTCACCACCGACCCGCACACGCTCAACGCGCTCAGGAACGAGTACGCGTGGAACGGGAACCGCGTGCCGGTGAAACATTACACCGAGCTCCTCGACGAACTGCTCCAGGCCGGCCGCCTGCCGCTGAAGAAAAAGCTGGGGGGCCGGGTGACCTATCACGACCCCTGCTACCTCGGCCGGTACAACGGCGTGTATGAGCCGCCGCGCCGCGTCCTGCGGGCCCTCGGCCTCGAGGTGGTCGAGCTGCCGCGCACGCGCGAGCACAGCTATTGCTGCGGCGCCGGCGGCGGGCGCATCTGGATGGAAGACACCACGAAGATCGCGGAGCGCCCGGCCGAGAACCGCATCCGCGAGGCGGCCGCCCTGGACAACGTGCCCACCTTCGTCGTCGCCTGCCCCAAGGACATCGCAATGTTCCGCGACGCCCTCAAGACCACCGGCACCGAGGGCAAGATCGCCGTCCGCGACATCGCCGAACTCGTCGCCGACGCGATGGAGGGCTGAACCCAACCCCCACGGCACCAACCCGATCGACCAGCGCCGCCCCAGCCCGCCCGTGCAGTTTTCGACCCCACCAGTCCCCCGCCGGTGCGCAGTGCCCGCCAAGGGATGCGGAGCGGATTCCCGGGCACGGCGCTACCCTTTTGAACCGGTCGATTAGCACCAAAGGATCATCCCATGGCTGTCATGCTCGAACCTGAACTGGAGACAAAGGGCGCCACAATCGAGACCTTGCTGCAGACGCCCGAGGGCAAGCGCATCCTCACGTGCATCCAGTGCGGCACCTGCGCCGGCACCTGCCCCTACGGCGAATACATGGACTTCCCGCCGCGCCGCATCATCAACATGCTGCGCCGCGGCCGGATCGAGGAGGTGTTCAAGTCCGACAGCATGCTGCGCTGCGTGGCCTGTTACGCCTGCATGACCAAGTGCCCGCGCGGCATCCGCCTGTCCGACATTCTCCTGCCGCTGGTGAAGGAGCAGACGCTCATCAACCAGCCGGCGATTCCGGCCGAACTCCAGAAGACGCTGCAGAACACCCTGCGCTACGGCAACCCCATGGGCGAGTCGTCGCGCAAGCGCGTGGCGTGGAAAACCACCGCCAAGGTCCCGGTGCCGGTCATGGCCGAACTGGAGCGGCCGGTGGACGTCCTCTGGTTCGTCGAATGCTACACCGCCTACTACGGCCGCGGGCAGGACAACAGCCGCGCGACGGCGAAGCTGCTCACCGCCCTCGGCATCGATTTCGCCATCCTCGGCAATGAGGAGAAATGCGCGGGCGATTGCGGCCAGCTCACCTGGGAGTCGGGGCTCTTCGAGACGCTCACCGACTACAACATGGAGATCTTCAAGAAGTACACCTTCAACCGCCTCATCACCGGCGACGCGCACGCCTACAACGCCTTCCGGATCCGGTACCCGATGTACGGGTTCAACTACCGGGTCGACCACACCCACATGCTGCTCGCGGAGAAGCTGGACCAGCTCAAGCCGAAGCTGACCAAGAAGCTGAATTACACCGTCACGTACCACGATTCGTGCTGCCTCGGGCGCCGCGCCGGGATGTACGACGAGCCGCGCGCGCTGCTCCGCGCCATCCCCGGCATCAAGCTCGTCGACATGGTCCACAACCGCGCCAACGCGATCTGCTGCGGCGGCGGCGGCGGCGGCATGTGGCTGGACACGTTCTTCAAGGAAAAGGGCATGGAGCGGCTGTCCGAGCGGCGCGTGAAGGAGGCCATCGCCACCGGCGCCGACGTTTTGGCGGTGTCCTGCCCGTACGAGATCTACCGCTTTGAGGACGCCCTGAAGGTGATTCCGCACGACAAGCCGATGATCGTGCGCGACATCACCGAACTGCTGGCCGAATCCCTGGGAGACTGAGCCATGTACACGCCCAAGAAACACGAACCCGTCCGCATCGG
>CAZAFS010000196.1:0-6003 GCA_964484165.1 uncultured Opitutaceae bacterium
TCCTCCAGCGAGGGCACGACCCGCACGGCCAGGATCAGGTCGAGAAACTCGGTGGTGAAATCCGCCGGCGCCGCGTCGCGGCAGGCGAGGTTGTGCCGGCGGAGGATGGCGGCACTGGCGGCGTCGCACCGCAGCTCGACCTGGCGGGCGAGCAGCGCGTCGGCGAGGCGGGGCAGCAGCGTTTCGGCCGCCCCGGCATGCACCAGCAACTGCTCGGCGGCGTTGCACACCGCCGGCCGCTGCGCCTTGGCGTTGACGACGATGCGCTCGGCCATGGCGGGATCGGCGTCGCGGTCGACGTAGACGAAACACACGCCCTTGAAATGCTTGATGACGGGAATGGTGGAGTTCTCCGTCACGAACCGGATGAGGCTTTCGCCGCCGCGCGGAATGATGCAGTGCACCAGCGCGTCGAGCTTCAGCAGGGCGGTGAGCGCGGCGCGGTCGGTCGTGGGGATCAACTGGACGGCGTCGGCCGGCAGCGCGTCCTCCTTCGCCGAGGCTTCGGAGGACGAGGTGGGCGCGGGTTTCCCGGCCAATGCTTGGTGGATGATCTCGACCAGCATCCTATTGGTATGGAAAGACTCCTTCCCACCTCGGAGGATCGCGGCGTTGCCGGACTTGAGGCAGAGCACCGCACAGTCGATGGTCACGTTGGGCCGCGCCTCGTAGATGATGCCGATGACGCCGATGGGCACCCGCACCTTGCGGATCTCAAGGCCGCTGGGCGGGGTGGTGCGTTCCAGTTCCTCGCCGACCGGGTCGGGCAGGGCGGCCACCTGGCGGACGCCCTCGACCATCTGGGCGATGCGCGGCGGGTCGAGGGTCAGCCGGTCGATCTGGGCGGCGGTCAGGCCGTGGTCCTTCGCCGCGGCGACGTCCTTCGCGTTGGCGGCCAGGAGCGCGTCCGTCGAAGCGGGCAACAGAACCGCCAGCCGGGCCAGCGCCGCGTTTTTCGCGGCGGTCGGCGCCGTGGCGAGCACGAGCGAGGCCGCCCGCGCCCGGCGGGCGAGGTCGGTGACAAGCTGGGTGTGGTCGGCGGACATTCGAGCCCTAGGCTCACGCAAAGGCGCCAAGGCGCAAAGATTTTTTTCGGAGCCAGTGGAACCAAGGGCGCCCGGGGAATGCCCGGCCGCCTGACGGCGCGACAGGGTCGGTACCTACCTGATGTCGGGCGCAGCCGGGGTGATGTTCTCTTGGCGGCTTGGCGTGAGCCGGATTTATCGCGCCGGGGCCAGGCGCAGGGCGCGATCGCGGACCTCCGGCCAATGCTGGTCGGGGATGATCGGGCCCATGTGCCGCACGGTCTCGGCGCCGATCAGCGAGGCCAGCGCGCCGCAGGCCGGGAGCGGCCAGCCGCGCAGGTGGCCGAACAGGAAACCCGCGGCCCAGGCGTCGCCCGCGCCGTTGGTGTCGATGACGTCCGCCACCGGCACCGGGGCGATGCGGTGGAGTTCCTCGCCGCGGGCGATCCAGGCGCCGTCCTTGCCCAGCTTGACGGCGGCCAGGACGCCGTGGCCGGCGAGGCGTCGGGCGAGCGTCGGGTAGTCGTCGGTCGAACCGGGAAAAAACGCCCGGATCTCGTCCTCATTGGCGAAGATCACGTCGACGCCGCGGCCGAGCTCGGCGAAGAGCCAGTCGCGCGAGGCGTTGACGACCTCGAACGACGACAGGTCGAGGCTGACCGCGCAGCCGGCGGCGCGGGCGGCGGCGAGCACCGCCTCGGCCAGCGCGCGGTTGAACACGAGGTAGCCCTCGATGTGGGCGTGCCGGCAGCCGCGAAAATCCGCCGGCGAAATCTCGGCCGGCGCGAGTGTCATGGCGGCACCGAGACAGGTGCGCAGGGTGCGTTGCGCGTCGGGCGTGACGAGGGCGAGGCAGCGCGCGTTGGGCAGCGGGCCGTGCTTGAACCGGGCGCCGTCGATGCCGGCGGCCTCAAAGCGGTGCCGGTACACCCGCGCCAGCTCGTCGTGGCCGAGTTTGCCGACGAAGGTGGCGGTGAGGCCGAGCCGCGCGGCGGTGAAGGTGGCGTTGGCCGCCGATCCGCCGGTGGCGTAGGCCGGGGCGGACGGCAGGAGCGACAGCAAACGCTGCATCTCGGCGTCGTCGACCAGGACCATGCCGCCCTTGGCGCCGGGCACCCGGGCCAGGAACGCCTCCGGCACCCGCGCGAGGATGTCCATGATCGGCGAACCCACGCCGACGAGGTCAAAGGCGGCCGGGGTGGCGGTCACGACGGGAGGGCGGCAGGCACCGGCGGTCACTCCGACACGGTGAGATTGGTGGCGAGCAGCGGTTCATCGTCGACTTCGATCAGGATCGAGTAATCGCCCGGCCGCTCGAAGGAGAGATTGCGGATTTCGTTGATGAGATTGATGCGATGCAACGGGCTCTGCGACTCGAACGGACGGTAGATGAGCTCGACCGGGTTGGTGGGGTCGAGGCCCATGGAGATGCGGATGTGGTGTTCGCCCGGCGCCACGTCGGTCAGGGTGATGAACCAGATCATGAACGGGTGCACCACGGGGAAGGCGCGCGCCTTGATGTTGGAGAACACGCCCAGGATGGTGTGCTTGCCGGAAGCCGGGTCGAGGTGAACGCCGTCGCACATGAGCCAGACGAGCAGCTGCGGCTTCGATTGCACTGGGTGAACATGGCCGTCGCGCGCGGCGGAGCGCAATCTTTTTGGTGACAGAAGGCGGCCGGACGTGTCCAATTGGGTCCCATGGACTGGTTGAACCGAATCCTGGCTCCGCTGGCCGCCTACCCGCGCTGGTTGGTGATCACCTGCGTGGTGTTGGTCGCGCTGGGAGTCGGATGGGTGCTGGTCAAAGTGATCAAGTGGACGATCTACGTGGTGATCCTGTTCGTGATCCTGGGGTTGATTCTGGCCGCGGTGGCCTGGCTGCTGGGGTAGGGCGGCGCCGCCGCCGGTGACGACTCCGGCGATGGGCCGGAGCGCGGCGGACCCGCCTCCGAAAAGTCCAGGTTGCCAGGCGCGGTCGAGGGCGCCGCCCGCACCCGCGTCACGCCGGCCGACCCGGAACCGCGTGATTTTGCGCGCTTTGTCTTGTCATCACAAACGACGCCGTGCATTCATCAAATCCCGTGAAGTACATTTTTGTCACGGGCGGGGTGGTTTCTTCATTGGGCAAGGGACTGACGGCGGCGTCGCTGGGGGCGCTCCTCGAGATGCGGGGGCTGAAGGTGCGGATCCAGAAGTTCGATCCGTACCTGAATGTCGATCCCGGCACCATGAGCCCCTTCCAGCACGGCGAGGTCTACGTGCTCGACGACGGCGCCGAGACCGATCTCGACCTCGGCCACTACGAACGCTTCACCTCGGGCCGGCTCTCGCGGCTCAACAACCTGACCTCGGGCCAGATTTATGAGGCGGTGATCCAGAAGGAGCGGCGCGGCGATTACCTCGGCAAGACCGTGCAGGTCATCCCGCACGTGACGAACGAGATCAAGGCGCGCATCCAGCAGGCCGGCAACGGCGTCGACGTGCTTATCACCGAGATCGGCGGCACCACGGGCGACATCGAGGGCCTGCCATTCCTCGAGGCCATGCGCCAGTTCGCGCTGGAGCTCGGCCCGCGCGAGGCCCTGTTCATCCACGTGACGCTGGTGCCCTACCTGATCGCCGCGGGGGAGCTCAAGACCAAGCCCACCCAGCAGAGCGTGGCGAAGCTGCGCGAAATCGGCATCCAGCCGCAGATTCTGGTCTGCCGCTGCGATCATCCGCTGACCGACGACCTGCGCGAGAAGCTGAGCCTGTTCTGCAACGTGCCGGTGAAGGCCGTCATCGAGGAGCGCAACGTCGAGGCGTCGATCTACGAGGTGCCGCTCATGCTGCAGAAGGAGGGGATGGACGACCTCGTCGTCGACCTGCTCGGTCTGAAGGCCCCGCGCAACCCGCGGAACATCTGGGTGGAGATCCTGCGGCGCATCAAGAGTCCGCGGCACGAGGTCACCATCGGCGTGGTGGGCAAGTACATCGAGCTGCAGGACGCCTACAAGTCCGTCTACGAATCGATCACCCACGGCGGCATCGCCAACAACTGCCGGGTCAACGTCGTGCGGATCGACGCCGAGGCGCTCGAGGTCCGGGGCGGGACGGCCGTGCTGCGGAAGCTCGACGGCATCCTGGTGCCGGGCGGCTTTGGCGAACGCGGCATCGAGGGCAAGGTCGCCGCGGCGCGGTACGCGCGCGAGCACGGCGTGCCCTATTTCGGGCTCTGCCTCGGCCTGCAGGTCGCCGTCATCGCCTTCGCCCGCGACGCCCTCCGGCTCCGCGGCGCCAACAGCACGGAGTTCGATCCGCAGACGCCGCACCCGGTGATCGACATCATGGAGGAGCAGAAGAAGATCGTCGACAAGGGCGCCACCATGCGCCTCGGCTCCTACGAATGCCAGCTCACGCCGGGCACGCTCGCGGCGCGGGCTTACGGGGCCCGGTCGGTGCGGGAGCGCCACCGGCACCGCTACGAGGTCAACAACGCCTATCTGGACCGGCTTCAGGCGGCCGGGCTGGTGGTGAGCGGCCGGAACCCCCGGCGGAACCTCGTGGAGATCATCGAGCTCAAGCGTCATCCCTGGTACGTGGCGGTGCAGTTCCACCCGGAATTCCAATCCAAGCCCAGCGCCGCGCACCCGCTCTTCGCCGCGTTCGTGGCCGCGGCCATGAAGCACCGGCGCGCGGGAGCCCGAAACCGGAAAGCGGAAACGGGAAACCGGAGAGCCAAGCCCCGACGGCGCACCCGGCATTGAGGCGCCTTGGGGCGGGTGCGCAAACCGGAGAGCGGAAATCGGAAAGCGGTGCGCCGCTGACCCGCGCCGGTGTTCTGCCGGCGAGCGGAACGCCCCATCCTCGAATGGAGACTACGCACCCCGGCCTGCGGCCACCCCTCTCCGAGAGGGGACTTCTCGCCCGCGGCTGACAAAATCCCCTCTTTCCAGAGGGGTGGCGCGAAGCGCCGGGGTGTGTGGGTGCGAATGACGCGCCGGGTGAATTTTCCGAGCCAAGCGACGATCAGACGCTGTCCCGGACGATCCGTCGTTCCGTTCCGACTGACAATTCCGGTTTGAAGACCCGCCGGGGCCGGTCAACATCGACGCGATCCCATGCTTTACGATCCCAAGAAACTCCTCCTCATCGCCGGTCCGTGCTCGCTGGAAAACGAGCGGGTCAGCCGGGCCGTGGCCGAGGGCCTGGCCGCGCTGGCCCGGGCGCAGCCGGACCTGACCATCGTTTTCAAGGGCTCGTTCGACAAGGCCAACCGGACCTCGGGGACCGGCCCGCGCGGCCCCGGCATGGAAGCGGGCCTGGCGTTGCTGGCCATGGTCCGGCGCGACTACGGCATCCCCGTGCTCACCGACGTGCACGAGGTGGCGCAGGTGCCGGCGGTGGCGGCGGTCTGCGATGTGGTCCAGATCCCCGCCTTTCTCTGCCGCCAGACCGACCTGCTCCTTGCCGCCGCCGCCAGCGGCCGCATCGTCAATGTGAAGAAGGGCCAGTTTCTGTCGCCGCAGGAGATGCCCTTCGTCATCGCCAAGCTCAAGCAGGGCGGCGCGCAGGAGATCTGGCAGACCGAACGCGGCACGACCTTCGGCTATCAGAACCTGGTCGTCGACATGCGCAGCTTCGCCTGGATGAAGGCCAACGGCTGGCCGGCGATCTTCGACGCCACGCACAGCGTGCAGCTGCCGGGCGCGGCCGGGGGCCGCAGCGGCGGGCGGCGCGAGTTCGTGACTCCGCTGGCGCGGGCCGCGCTCGCCGCCGGCGCCGACGGGATTTTTGTCGAGACCCATCCCAAGCCGGAGGAGGCCATTTCCGACGTCGACAGCCAGGTGCCGCTCGGCGGGCTTTCCGTGCTGGTCGATGCGTGCCTCGCGGTCTGGCATGCGGTGCGTGACTAGCGTGTCTTCATGCCCGCGGCTTTGCCATCTGTCATCCTGAGCGTAGCGACCTGTCCTGCGAAGCCTTGGCGAAGCGGGAAG
>CAZAFS010000197.1:0-5994 GCA_964484165.1 uncultured Opitutaceae bacterium
GGCTGCACGACGTGATATGGAACAACACCCCGGCGGATTCCAAGGATCTTTACGGTTACAACATGCTTCCAGCTTCCGAGTGGAGATATGTGCTCGCATTGGACGAAGAGCACAACCACCGGATCGAGGTCATTCACAATCCCAAGGCAGATCCGAATAATCCATGGAGCCCGGTCAACTCTCCGATCGAGATCAGAATGTACGGCCTTCGGATGAGCCGCTGGGAGTTGCACTACCGGGAATTCAAAACGCTCAACGGAGAGACAAGAATGATGCCTATCACGCCGCCTTTGCCGCCGCGCGGCATGATGACCATGGTGCCGTTGATATGCGGAAAGCCGGAAAGGATTACGCTGGTTCCCTACGGAAGCACGACACTTCGGTTGACAGTGTTTCCCTATTGGGATTTCAAGGACCTTAACCCGGGATGGCTCGCCGATTCTCGGGGAGATCCCTGATGATCTGCTCGGGGCGATGGATATCGACTGTGTCGGGGTGCCTGGCCGTTGCTCGATGTTTGGCTTTCCGCTCCAGGGCGCCCAGCGCCAGGCCGAGCAGGGCAAGCCGCTGCCCGAGTTGCTCCGCGAGCCGGGGATCGTAGCCGGCACCTACTACCGCTGGAAGAGCAAATATGGCGGGCTCGAGCTGAGCCAGCGCGGCGTTTGAAGGAACTGGAGCGCGAGAACGCTGAGCTGAAGAAGATCGTCGCGGACCAAGCGCTCGACATCCGAATGCTCACAGAGGTGAACGCAAAAAACTGGTATAGCCCGCCAGTCGTCGCACCGCCGTGGATTATCTTCAGGAAAGCTATCCGGTAAGCGGGGCGAGGGTTTGCGGGCTGCTGCACTTGGCCGTAAGCAGCTACTACTACCAGTCCCACGGCCGCCGCGAGGAGATCCCGCTGCGCGAAGCCTTACGGCGGCATGCCGCCGTGCGCCGGCGCTGGGGTTACCGACGGTTGCTGGTCCTGCTGCGCCGGGAAGGCTTTACGGACAACCACAAGCGGATCCATCGGCTCTACCGGGCCGAGGGCTTGCAGATGCGGCAGCGCCGGCGCCGCAAGCAGCGGCTGGCCCGGGGCACGATCCAGCCGCCGACACCGGTCCGCCCCAATGAACGCTGGAGCCTGGACTTCCTCCACGACCGGCTGGTCGACGGCCGCACCCTGCGGCTGCTTACGATCGTCGACGACCACACCCGCGAATGCCTCTGAATCGAGGCCGACACCTCGCTGTCCGGTCCGCGGGTGACGCGGGTGCTCGACTACGTTACCGAATTGCGGGGCCGGCCCGCCAGCCTGCTCACCGACAACGGACCGGAGTTTGCCGGCCTGGCCCTCGAACGCTGGACCCATGAGCACTGGGTCAAGCATCACTTCATCACTCCGGGAAAGCCTTCCCAGGACGCCTACATCGAGAGCCTCAACGGCAAGCTCCGCGACGAATGCCTCAACGAACACCAGTTCCTCCACCTCCACCACGCCCGCAGTCTGCTCGAAACCCTCCGCGATGACTACACCCACCACCGGCCAAACAGCTCGCTGGCGGGACTGACGCCGGCCCAGTTTGCGGCGCGAAAAATCGCGCCGGGCCCCATGGGGGTCGCTTGGACCGGTCTGTCCCTTCACTTGCAGTCGCCAAAACCAACCCACAACCTCCATTAACCCTCCCAGACTCTCATTGAAACCACTCCAGTCATGGGGGGCAGGCCAAAGAACGGTCGTCGCCGAGCAGAGTTCGTCCCATCGGTTAGTTTTCGCCGCCCACACCTCGATTCCGGACTACCCGAAATGTCGCGAAAAATGTTTGGCTCATGGTAGGCTTATGGGATGCGGGCAGGGCAGGTCATACAATCTCTGGCGAACTCCGGCGGAAGCTTTCCCGCCTTGGCCAGCCGGGCGAGCGTCTGGCTTATTGCCGGGCCTTTTCCTAGGCCTTGGACGTTTTTGGCTCGATCAACTATCGTTGAGCAGATCGCAATTGGTTTACCATCTGCCGCGCTGGTTGCCAATCCGGCCGTATCCGCAATGCCGCCTCAAAATGGGCCAAGCCCTCCTGTTGGCGGTCGGGCATTCCTAGCAATGCGCTTCCCAAATTGTAGTGCGCTTCCGGGTAATCGGGCTTGATCCGCAGCGCCGCCTCAAACTGAGCAATCGCCTCGGGCAAGCGACCCGGGATGTTCGCCAAGGCGATTCCCAGGTTGTTATGCACTTTCGGGTCATCGGGTTTGATCCGCAGCGCCGCCTCATACTGGGCAATCGCCTCGGGCAGGCGGCCGGGAATTCTCGCCAGGGCGTTTCCCAGGTTGAAGTGCGCTTCCGGGTCGTCCGGTTTGATCTTCAGTGCCGCCTCATACTGATCAATCGCCTCGGGCAGGCGGCCGGGGATTCTCGCCAGGGCGTTTCCCAAATTGTTATGAGCTTCCGCTGAATCGGGCTTGATCCGCAGCGCCGCCTCAAACTGAGCAATCGCCTCGGGCAGGCGACCCGGGCTGTTCGCCAAGGCGTTTCCCAGGTTGTTGTGCAATTCCGGGTAGTCGGGTTTGATTTTCAGCGCCGCCTCAAACTGGGCAATCGCCTCGGGCAGGCGACCCGGGCTGTTCGCCAGAGCGTTTCCTAGGTTGTAGTGCGCTTCCGGGTAATCGGGCTTGATCCGTAACGCCGCTTCATATTCGGAGATCGCCTCTCGCATGCGATCCGGGCTGTTCGCCAGGGCGTTTCCTAGGTTGTTATGAGCTTCCGCTGAATCGGGCTTGATCCGCAGCGCCGCTTCATACTCGGCAATAGCTTCGACCAGGCGGCCGGGGATTCTCGCAAGGGCGATTCCCAGGTTGTTGTGCGCTTCCGGGTTATCGGATTTAATCCGCAGCGCCGCTTCATACTCAGAAATCGCTTCCGGCAGGCGACCCGGAATGTTCACCAAGATCATCCCCAGATTGGTGTGTGCCATCCAGCAGTCGGGATTCCGCTCGATCGTCACGCGATAGAGCGTCGGCAGATCGCGGTACATCCGGCTCTGCCGCCAGGTCAGCACGCCCAGGGTGCAAACCACGCCGGCAGCTGCAGCCGCCAGGAGGCCGCGGCGGATGAACGCCCCGGTGGGCGCGACAGTCGCCCACGCCTGGCCCCAGGCGGCGGCAACCAGCACGATGATGCCCAGGCTCGCCAGATACTGAAAGTGGTCGGCAACATACGAGTAGACGAAGGGATAGGCATTGATGAACCCCAACGCCGGAAACAGTGAGCCGACAAAAAACAGCATCGTAGCCAGCCCCGCCGCCGCGGCGCGGGCCAGAGGCCCGGATGACCGCCGGCGGATCCACCACAACGCGCCCAGCAACACCACGAGGCCGGCCGGAAAAACATACTGCCACGCCGCCGTGGCATTCACCTCCCAGCGCGGGTAGATGAAAATCAGGTCGGCGGGCCAGAACAGCTTGCTCAGATAAAACCAGACGACCCGGCCCGCCAGCAGGCAGTGTTCCACCCAGGTCAGGTTGAATTCCGTTCTCTCGGCGCCGATGAACCGGCGCTCCACCCAGGTCGTCAGCAGGCCCATTCCGAAGCTGAGCGCGAACCATGGCGCCAGCGGCCAGACATCGCGCCGCCACGAGAGGCGCCCCTGCCGCCACCACAACACCACCAGCAATGCCGCCGGAAGCGTGACGGTCACGCTCTTGCTCAACAACGCCAGCATGAACCAGCCCAAGGCCAGAAAATACAGCGGCCACCGGCGCCGCTGGTCAAAACCCAGATAGGTCAGCATGGCCAGCAGGTAAAACACCGTCGAAAGCGTGTTTTTCTGCTCGGCAATCCACGCGACCGATTCCACGGGCACCGGATGCAAGGCGAAGATCAGCGCCGCCAGCCAGCCCCCGGGAATCGCCAGGCGCCGCAAGATCAGCGCCACCAGACAGGCGGCGATGACGTGCAGCAGGATGTTCACGAGGTGGTAACCGATCGTCGCGTCGCCCCACAGCCGGTGCTCCACCCAGAACGCGGTGTGCAGGACCGGATAGTATTGCTGCGTGGCGCCCAGCTGCGTCCAGAT
The DNA here is from genome assembly GCA_964484165.1 of uncultured Opitutaceae bacterium. Lineage (GTDB taxonomy): Bacteria > Verrucomicrobiota > Verrucomicrobiia > Opitutales > Opitutaceae > Fen-1467. The sequence continues at coordinate 4,050 of CAZAFS010000197.1, forward strand.
GCGCCACAAGCCCGAGAGGGGGCGCAGTTCGACCTTTGTGACGTGTCCCTCGTCGTCCCAGAGGAGCCCGCCCCGCAGCGCCGGCAGATAGGCCGCTAGGGTCGCGCAGAGAATGACCGCGGCCGCCCCAATGTTTCGAAGGCCGTTGGGAGCAGAACTCATGAGACCAGAAGGAGGATGCTTGCGGCGAGGTTTCCCAACGCAAACATCAAAGCGGCCAAAATATGCCCCGTAAAGTCTCAGCGAAGCCCCGCCCTAAGAGCCTGGTGGTCTAAAAGTGGCCAAGGCGTGATCCGGCCCCTTGAAGTTGGGATGGTGGCCTCCACGCCATCTAGAGATGGCGATCGCGCATGAGGCCGCGCACGTGCGCTGCCTCCGTGTCGGGCCGCGCAACTCGGCAGCATGCTAATGCCAGTAGTTCTTGCGAAAATGAGAGGGCGGCACGCCAGCGCGGCGCTTGAAAAGCCGCGAAAAGTGATAGACGTCGGGGTATCCTACTTTTTCGCCGACTGACTCAACGGTCAAACTGCTCTCGGCCAATAACTGTTTCGCTTGATTTACGCGGTGTTGGATCATATAGTCCTTCAACGAGATACCTACTGCCGCCTTGAAGACGCGACTAACATGAGCGGTCGTAGAGTTAAAGATTTTCGCCACCTCATCGACCCTATCGGGCGTGGGCTGCGACCTCGACAAATAGCGATCCACGATTGCGAAAACATCCTTGTTGTAGATCTGGCGAGAAGGCTTCGTTTCCGAGCCCAAAATGGCCGCCTCGAGAAGCGATAGCATTACACCCAAGGCTGCCCGCTGAAACGAAAACCGGGAATGAGGGCTGGTCTGGCGCTCTTTGGAAATGAGCTTCATCCAAGAATCCTGCAGCTCGTTGAAATCATTTAGGCAAAGCCGTTTCGTCATGATATTCGAAGACACGCCGAACTGTCCAAGGTAGCCGGTGCATTGACTTCCCTTGCCGGAAAGCCAAAGAAACTCCCACTTCTTGCCGCGGGTCTTCCATTCAACCGCCGTCTTGCACGGTCTCAGCAGTGTTACCGTCTGCTCTTCGGCAGCCCAAGTGCGTGGGCCGAGACGGTATGACCCTTGGCCAGCGATCGTTAGGAGGGCCGTCACCGAAGGCACGCCTTGGGGGAGAGAATGAATGTAGTTCTCATCTCCGAAAAAATGCCCGGCATTGCGAAACCAGCAAATCTCGCGCGACAAGGCACGCGGAGCGAACGCAGCCACCTCAACACTCATATCAGAAAAATGCAAAACTCGGCCCAGAATGTCTATTCAAAATGTAAGGTGTCCTGATAATGTCGGGAGGTTGGAGTCACTGCCTCAAGAGTGCGACGGCGCCTGGTTGATGGGCGAACGCCGCCGTGGCCGACCTCAACGGACAGATATGGCAAAACGACAAGTCATTGATACGCTTCTAAGAGCGAAGGGAACCCCGGAACGCATGGGCATATGCGAGGACTTCTAGCCGGAGACGGTCAGGTTCGCGTGGCCGGAGCAGGGATTCGGGAAGGACACCGACCCCATCTTCCACTCCGATCACGCCATCTCCATGCCGTCAGGATCGGAAGCGACGAGTACGCCCTACAACTGTTCAGATTAAACCGCTGCTACCGGTACGCCTAGCGGTCAGAGTCTGTGTGCGCCGCTCCAGTTGCGGGGCAGAACAAGATCCTTGTTAGATCAATCAAGTTTTGCAGATTCAAGATGAGTACGCACCAAGCGCCCCCAACAGGTTCAATGGCCGAACCCAGCTGTCGCTTGAAGTTCACGGAGCGGATCGGCTACGCCTCGGGCGAGCTCGCCTGCTCCATGTATTGGGCGGTGTTCGCGCAGTTCCTGATGTTCTTCTACACGGACGTGGTCGGGCTGGGCGCGGCATCGGTTGCCACCATGTTTGCGGTCACGCGGCTCTGGGACACGATGG
>CAZAFS010000198.1:0-5991 GCA_964484165.1 uncultured Opitutaceae bacterium
CTTGGAGCGAGGTCCGGTAGGTGAGCACCTCGATGCCGGCGACGGTGCGGTGGTGAACGTGCGGCGCGATCAACACGCCGCCGCCGGCCGCCGGTTTGGTGTCGGACTCTGGAGCGGCGACGCCCCCGTCGCCGAATCTCCGCGACGAGGGCGTCGCGGCCCCATCAGTTCGAGTCTCGTCAACGGGGTCGCGGTAGTAATTCGGACGATGGATTGCCTGGCGTTCCGGGCCCCCGGCGGGGGTCGCGGCGGCGGCGCCTTCGTTGCCGGGAATGAACCACCCCGTCGTGCTCTGGTCATCCACGAGGTAGGCCTTCGCCACCCGGTTGACGTCGGCGGCGGTGACCGCCTTGATCTTCTCGGGCAGCGTCACGTAATAGGACCAGTCGCCCACCGCGATGTCCTCGTTGAGCTGGCCGGCGATGGCGAACGAGCCGTCGCGACCGTAGGCGGTGGCGGCGGCTTCCTTGCTGATGGCGCGCGCCACTTCGTCGGCCGAGACGCCCTCGGCCTGCAGCCGGGTGATCTCGGCCCGGAGGGTCTTTTCCACTTGGTCGTGGGACACGCCGGGAGCGAGCCGCGCGTAGATGTTGAACAGGAAGGCATCGTGTTTGAACCCCGCGCTCGCATCGACGTTGAGGGTCAGGTTCCGGTCGGTCAGCGCGCGGTAGAAACGGCTGGTTTTGCCGTCCGCCAGGATGTCGGCCAGCACCGCCAGCGGCGGATAATCCGGATGCAGGGCGGCGGGGCTCTTGTAGGCGAGGCCGACCACGCCGAGTTCGCCGGGCCGTTTCACGACCACGCGGCGCGGCCCCTGTTGCGGCGGCTCCTCGGTGTAGATCTGCGGAATCGGCTGCGGCGACGCCGGGATGGGACCGTAGTACCTGGCCAGCAGGCGCAGGGCGTTGGCCGGCTGGAAATCGCCGATGATCGAGACGGTGGCGTTGTCGGGCCAGTAGAACGTGTCGTAGAATTGACGCAGCTTCTCGATCGGCACCTTCTCGATGTCGGACCGCCAGCCGATCGTCGGATGGTGGTAGGGATGGGCCACAAAGGCGGCGGCGGTGATCTCCTTGTCCAGGGCCTCGATGGGATCGTTTTCGCCGCGCTCAAACTCGTTGCGCACGACGGTCATCTCGGGGCGGCGGTCCGACTCGCGCAGCAGCAGGCCGTGCATGCGGTCGGACTCGAGCTGCACCGCCAGCTCGAGGTGGTCGCTGGGCAGCTCCTCGTAGTAGTTGGTGCGATCGAGCCAGGTCGAGGCGTTGTTGGTCGCACCGATGCGGTCGAGCAGGGTGTCGAAACCGGTGCCGAGGTCGTTGTTGTAGTGCCGGCTGCCCTTGAACATCAGGTGTTCGAGCAGGTGGGTGGCCCCGGTGGTGCCGGTGACCTCGTTGCGCGAGCCGACGCGGTAGGTCACCATGAAGGTGAGCACCGGCGCCGAATGATCCTCCAGGAGGAGGACGGTGAGCCGGTTGGCCTCGAGGCGGTATTCGTCGATGCCGCCGACCGAGCGCACGGGCGTGAAACCCTCGACCGCGACCGGGCCGGCGGCGAAAACCCGGCTGGACGCGGCGAGGCTTAAGAGAAGACAGGGAATGAACTTTGAACTCATGGCAGAAAAGAGGCGGAATTGGCCGAATGCGGTGTAACCGCGGCGGACGGAGCGGGTTCGGACCGCCGAAGTAAAGAAAGGTGATGAACCGGGATTTACGCCGGTTTGAGCACGTAGTGGGGCGCCGGGCTGGCGACAAAGAGTTCGGCGGGCGGTCCGCGGCGGGCGCAGCGGCCGCGATCCAGCAGCAGCACGTCGTCGCACAGGGCGACCACCTCGTTTGGATTGTGGCTCACGTACAACATGGGGATGCCGAACTCGTCCCGGATGGTGAGCAGGTACGGGATGACCCGCTCCTTCAGCTCGGCGTCCAGGCCGTCCAGCGGCTCGTCGAGCAGCAACAGGCGCGGCGAGGCCAGCACGGCCCGGCCGAAGGCCACGCGCTGCCGCTCGCCGCCGGAGAGCGAGCCCACCCGGCGCTCCGCGAGCCCCGCGAGATTGAGCACCTCGACCACGTGGGCGTAGGTGATTGCGGGGCGGTTCCCGGGCCGGTCGGCGGCCCGGCTGTAGCAGAGATTCTGCCGCACGCTCAGGTGGGGAAACAGGGCGACGTCCTGCGGCACGTAGCCGATCTGGCGCCGCTCCGGGGCGAGCGAAAAGCCGCGGCCCGCGTCACACAGCACCAGCCCGTCGAGGACGATCCGTCCGGCGGCGGGGCGGCGCAGGCCGGCGATGGCCTCGAGCAGCGTGGTCTTGCCCGCGCCGGACGCGCCGAACACGCCGGTGATGTGCGCGCCCAGCCGGGCGTCGACCTCCAGGGCGAATGCCGACAACGGCAGGCGGAACTGGGTGATCTCCAGGTTCACGGCGAAGATTTGCGGCGCAGCAGGACCTCACTCAGCCAGAGCGCCCCGAAGGCCAGCCCGACGGAGATGGCCAGCAGGCCCCAGGCCTCGTTTTCCCGGCTGAGCTGGACGAGGTGGTAGATGGAAAGCGACAGGGTGGCCGTGCGCCCGGGAATGAAGCCCGCGACCATGATGGTGGCGCCGAACTCCCCGAGCGCGCGGGCGAAGGCCAGCACCGCGCCGGCGGCCAGCCCGCGCGCGGCCAGCGGCAGCGTGATGGTCCAGAACGCCCGCCAGGGCCCGGCGCCGAGGGTGCGCGCAACCTGCTCATAGCGCGGATTCACGCTCTCCAGGGCAAGCCGCGCCGTGCGCACCAGCAGCGGGAAGGACATCACCGCCGTGGCGATCACCACCGCGCGCCAGGTGAACACGATTTCCGTCCCGAAGAACCGTTCGAACCAGTGGCCGACCAGACCGCGCCGGCCGAGCAGCTTCAGCAACACCAGTCCGGTGGCGACCGGCGGCATCACGAGCGGCAGGGCCACGATGGTTTCCACCAGGATCTTCCCGCGCCATTCCTTCCGGGCCAGCGCCCAGGCGAGCGCGACGCCCGGCGGCAGGATGAGGACGGTGCCGACGGCGGCGACCCACGTGGTGAACCAGGCGACCTGCCAGACTTCAAAGGACACGGCGATGAGGCAAATGCGGCGTCAAGGTTCGGTGATGAACCCGTATTTGGCGAACACCGATTTGCCCGCCGGCGAGGCGAGCAGCGCCAGGAAACGCCGGGCGCCCTCGGGATTGGCACCCCCTTTGACCAGCGCGATCGGATAGGAAATCTTGGGCCCTTCGGCGCGCGGCACCCCGAAGGCGATGCGCACCCTGGCCGAGCTGAGCGCGTCGGTCCGGTAGACGATGCCGGCGTCCACGTCACCACTCTCGACCGCGGCCAGCGCCGCCCGCACGTTCTCGGTGGGGATCATTTTGCCCGCCACCTTTTCCCACAGCCCGATGCGGCGCAGATACTCCCGCGCGTAGATGCCGGCGGGCACGGTCTCCGGTTCGGCAATCGCCACCCGGCGGACCGCGGGCCGGGCCAGGTCCGGCGCCGACTCGAGTGGCGGTCCGCCGTCGGCCGCCACCACGATGACCAGGGAATTGGACAGCAGACTGCGGCGCGTGACGGCCTCGATGAGTCCCGCCCGGGCCAGGTCGTCCATCTTGGCCTCGTCGGCGGAGAAGAACAGGTCGGCGGGTGCGCCCTCTTGGATCTGGCGGGCCAGGATGCTCGAGGCGCCAAGGTTGAGCCGCACCGTATCGCCGGTGGCTTTCTGGTGGAGGGCGGCCAGCTCGCGCAGGGCGTCGGACAGGCTGGCCGCGGCGAACACCGTGACCTCGCCGGCCGCGACGCGGGTCCCGGCCAGCAGGCTGACGAGCCCCAGGCTGGCGAGCCGGAGGCCGTGAGGAAGACAGTTCACTGGAGAAGGAGAATCGGGATCCCGACAGTTTACGGCGGGACCGCGGACTCCGCCAATTTTTCCCGCAGGTGGGTGCAGCGCTGCTTGGACTCGCTGTTGCGCACCGCGATGGCGTAGGCGGCGGGCTCGCCGACGATGAAGACCTTCTTCTTGCCGCGGGTCAGCGCGGTGTAGAGCAGGTTGCGCTGCAGCATCATGAAGTGCGCCTTGAGCAGCACGACGATGACCGCGGGATACTCGCTGCCCTGACTCTTGTGGATGCTGATGGCGTAGGCGGGGGCGATGTCGCCGAAGTCGCCGCGCTCGAGCACGTGCTTTTCGCCGTCAAAGTTGGCGGTGAGCGTGCCGTCCTCCGCGTCGACCGCCACGACGGTGCCGATGTCGCCGTTGAAGAGGCCCTGGTCGTAGTTGTTGCGGAGCTGGATGAGCTTGTCGCCGGGGCGGAATTCGCCGGCCAGGGTGCGCAGGGACTCGCGGGTCTTGGACGGGAACGGCGCCCGCCCCCGGGATTTGAATTCGTCTGGAGCAGCGACCCCCCGGTCGCGGAGACCACGCGACGAGGGCGTCGCGTCCCCAGAGGCGGGATTCAGCGCCTGCTGCAGCTCGCGGTTCAGGTTGCTCACGCCGGCCACGCCCTTGTGCATGGGGGCGAGCACCTGCACGTCGTTGATCGGGTGCAGCCACTTGTGGTGCCGCGGGATGAAGTCGGTGCAGAGCGCGATGACCTTCTGCACGCAGTCCTCGGCCGAATGGGCGGCGATGAAATTGAGGTCGCTCCAGGCCTGCACCGCGGCGAGATCCGACGCGACCGGCGGCGGCTGCGCGTCGCCGGCGTTGATCGCGTGCGCGGTCGTGACGATCAGGCTCTGTTGCTCCTGCCGATAAATGACGGTGAGGCGCGTGACCGGAATGTCGGAAACCGGAGACCGGACCCCGGAAAGGGCCGCGGTGCCGACGGCGATCAGATCCTTGAGGACGTTGCCGGCGCCGACGGACGGCAGCTGGTCGACGTCCCCCACCAGCAGGAGGTGGGCGCGCGATGGCACGGCCGCGAACAGCGCCGCGGCGAGGCGGGTGTCGAGCATCGACGCCTCGTCGACCACCAGGAAATCGGTGGCGAGCGGCGCCGACTCGTTGACGGTGAAGCCGCCCTTGGCGGCGTCGTACTTAAGCAGCCGGTGGATGGTCGAGGCGAATCCGCCGGTGGTCTCCGTCAACCGCTGGGCGGCGCGGCCGGTGGGCGCGGCCAGATGCAGACGCACGCGCTTGGCCTTCAGGATGTCGACCAGTGCGCGCAGGATGGTGGTTTTCCCGGTTCCGGGGCCGCCGGTCAGAATGCTCAGCTTGTGCCGCAGCGCGTGGTGCAGGGCGGCGGTCTGCCGTTCGTGAAAGGTGAACCCGGCGCGCTTCTGCGCCCAGGCGACGGCGGCGTCGACCTTGATGGGCGGCAGGCCCGACCCGACCCGCGTGAGCCGCGCGACGGCGGCGGCGATCTTCTGCTCGGCGCGGTCGTTGACCGGCAGCTGGATGATTGTAGCCGGGCTCGCGGAGCCCGGCCCGGGGTCGGCGACCCCGGCCACAGTATGCCGGACCAGCTGGCGCGCGGCCACCAACGCGTCGATCCGGGCGGTGAGGCGCTCGGCGGTGGTTTGCAGCAATTCCACCGCGTAGTCCCGCAGGCCTATCTCGCGGTAGGCCGTGTGGCCGTCCTCCTCCAGGGTTTCGAGCGCGTAAAGAATGCCGGCGTCGAGCCGCGGCGGCGCATCGTTGGCGAAGCCGAGGTTGATGGCGATGCGGTCGGCGGTCTTGAAGCCGATGCCCTCGATCTCGCGCGCCACCCGGTAGGGCTCGGTCATCAGGATCTGTCTGGCCTGCCCGCCGTAGCGATTGACGAGCTTGACGCACTGCGAGGTCGAGACGCCGTAGGTCTGGAGGAAGATGTGGATCTCGCGCAGGGTGCGCTGGTCCTCCCAGGCGCGCTTGATGGCGGCGGCGCGCTTCGGGCCGATGCCGGCCACACGGCGCAGACGGGCGGACTCCTCGCTCAGCACCCGGAAGGTGTCGGTGCCGAACGCGTCGACGATCTTGTTGGCGTAGACCTTGCCGATGCCGG
>CAZAFS010000199.1:0-5988 GCA_964484165.1 uncultured Opitutaceae bacterium
CAGGTGCTGATGAACCTGTGCGTGAACGCCCGCGACGCCATGCCGGACGGCGGAACCCTGACGCTGGTGGCGGAAAACGTGGTGGTGGATGAACTCTACGCCAGCATGACTCCCGGCGCCAAACCCGGGCCGTACGTCGTGTGGCTGGTGGCGGACACCGGGACGGGGATTTCGCCGGAGCACCTGGACCGCATCTTCGATCCGTTCTTCACCACCAAGGAGCCGGGCAAAGGCACCGGCCTGGGCTTGTCCACGGTCCTGGGGATCGTCCGCAACCACGGCGGGTTTGTCAAAGTGGAGAGCAAGATGGGGAAGGGCACGCAGTTTCGCGTCTATCTGCCGGCGCAGGCGGGGGCGCTGCTGCCGGCGGAGCCGCAGCCCGATGAGGCGCCGCCGGCCGGGCAGGGCGAGACCATCCTCGTGGTGGACGACGAGGAGGGCGTGCGGGTTCTCACCAAGAGGATCCTGGAGCAGCAGGGCTACCATGTCCTGCTGGCCAGCGAGGGCAGTGAAGCGGTCGTCGTCTACGCCCAGCACGCGACCGAAATCGACGCCGTGCTGACCGACCTGATGATGCCGCTGATGGACGGGGCGACGCTTATCCGCGCGCTCAGGCAAATCGCCCCTGCCGTGAAGATCCTGGCGACCACCGGGGTCACGGAGAGCGCCCAAGTCACCACGGCGCTGCGGCTGGGGGCGAAGGAAGTGCTGCGCAAGCCGTACCCGCCACACGTGCTGCTGCGCCGGCTCCGCGTCGTGCTCGACGAAAAGGATCCGGCGCCGTAGGCGGAATCGGGGGAATCAAGGAGCGCAACGGCGACGTCTGGAATCAGGGCAGTTCAACGAACGGCCAGGCAGCGAACCACGAGGAGGAAGTCATGAAGGACGAACTTTTCAACCGGCACATCGAAGCGGCGCGCCATTCCTTGCAGGCCGTGCGCGAGCGCCTGCGCGCCAGCCCGGCGGCGCCGGGACGGGAGATCGCCGGGCAATTGGACGACATCGGGGCGGCCCTGGACGCGGCCGCGCTGGAGTGGGCGCAACAACGCGATGCCTTGGCGGCGCTCCAGATCAATACCGCTGAAGGCGCGCGGATGGAGGAGGCGATGCGCTTGGGCGAGGGGCAGCTGAGCGGTTTTTTCCATGCTTCGCCGGCCGGATTGGCGGTGTTGGATACGGAGTTGCGCTACCTCCGGATTAACGAGCGACTGGCGGCGATGAACGGACAGCCGATGGAGGCGCACCTTGGCAAAACCGTCCGAGAGATCCTACCTGCCTTTGCGCCCATCATCGAACCTCTATGCCGCCAGGTGCTCCTGACTGGGAAGCCCGTTCTTGACCACGAATTTGGCAGGGAAACGACACGCGCCGCCGGAATGGACGGCGATTGGATCATCTCGTATTTTCCGGTCCCGGACCGGAACGGAACCCCGGCGGCGCTGGGCGTGGTGGTGACGGATATCTCGGCCCGCAAGCAGGCGGAGGCGAGGCTGCGGGAGAGTGAAGAACAATACCGCCGGCTGTTCGAGAACTCCATGCTGGCGATTTCGCAGACTTCGCTCGATGGAAGGCTCGTGCGGGTGAACATGGCCTATGCGCGCATGTACGGGTACGCCTCGCCTGAGCAGATGATCGCGGCGGTGTCCGACATGGGGCATCAGCTCTATGCCGACCCTGAGGATCGCAAGGAGGTGCTGCGAATCCTCTCCGAAAAGGGTGTCATGGGACCGCGAGAAATGGCGGTGGTCCGCCGGGACGGGACACGGTTCGACGTTGAGGTGCTGGCGCAGGAGATCAGGGATGTCTCGGGAAGGCTGCTCTGCTACCAAGCGTCCCATGTCGACATCACCGAGCGCAAGCGGGCCGAGGAGGCCGTGCGGAAGAGCGAAGAGCGGTATCGCTCGCTGTTCGATAACATGGCCGAGGGCTGCGCCTATTGCCGGATGCTTTTCGAAGACGGCCGGCCGCAGGACTTCATCTATCTCGCTGTGAACCACGCGTTCGAAAAACTGACCGAACTACGCGACGTCGTCGGGAAGAAAGTCAGCGTGGTGATTCCCAGCATCCGCGAGACCGACCCGGAGCTGTTCGAAATCTATGGCCGGGTGGCGTTGACCGGCCAGCCCGAGCGATTCGAGACTTTCCTCAAGGTTCTCGACATGTGGCTTTCCATCTCCGTTTACAGCCCGGCGAAGGAGCATTTTGTCACGGTCTTCGACGTCATTACCGAGCGCAAGCGGGCGGAGGCCGCGCTGCGCGAGAGCGAGGCGCGGCTGCGCGCGCTTTTCGAAAACACCATGGTCGGCATCCTGCTCACGGCGCCGGACGGCCACGTGTTTGCGGCAAATCCGGCCGCCTGCCGGATGTTTGGCCGGACGGAAACGGACATCTGCCGGCTCGGACGATCCGGTCTCGTCAACCGACGCGACCCGCGCGTGAACGTGCTCGTTCAGGAACGGGCGGAGAAGGGATACGCGGCCGGCGAACTGACCCTGACCCGGTCGGATGGGACCTGCTTCCCCGCACAGGTGTCCTCGGCGGTGTTTGAGACGGCGGAGGGTCCCCGCACTTCCATGGTGATTCAGGACCTGACGGAAAGGAAACAGGCGGAGGCGCGCATCCGCGACTTCTCCCGAAAACTGCTGACCGTGCGGGAGGAGGAGAAGCGGAGTATCTCGGCCGTGCTCCATCATGACGTGGGTTCCTTCACCGTGGGAGTCACCGCCTATCTGAATGCCGCCGAGGAGGATCTCCGGAAGGGCAAGGACAAAGAAGCCCTCGCGTCGCTGAAAAAGGCGCGCCGGCTGTTCGTGCAGTCGGTGAGGCGCCTCAAGAAGCTGGCCCTGGAACTGCGGCCGCCTGATCTGGACATCCTCGGTCTGCCGGCGGCGTTGCGACAGCATTTTGCGCTGCTGACGGACGAAGCCTCGCTGAGAATACGCTTCACTGACGCGACCTACGGAAGGACGATCCCGCCTGAGGTCCAGACGGTCTTGTTTCGGGTGGTGCAAGAGAGCCTGAACAACGTGGTCAAGCACGCCCACGCCCGCCAGGTGCGGGTGCGGCTCTCGGCCCCGCGGAAGACGTTCCGGTTGTCCATCGTGGACGACGGGAAGGGTTTCGATCCGGTCCGGGCGGCGGCGAAATCGGGCACGCACCTGGGCCTGGCGGTCGCGCGCGAGATGGTGGTGGCGCTGGGCGGAGAGTTTCTAGTGGACGCCGCGCCCGGCCGCGGCACAACCGTGCTCGTGACGGTGCCGCCAGGAGGGCCCAAGACATGAGCATTCGCGTCCTGATTGCCGACGACCATCCCATCGTCCGGGACGGGCTGCGTCTCAGTCTTGAGCGGAGTGGCCGCAATGTGAAGGTTGTCGGGGAGGCGGTCGACGGCGTCGAGGTCCTGGAATTAGCGAAGACCTGTCGCGTGGATGTTTTCATCCTCGATATCACCATGCCCCGCCTCAACGGGTTGGACACGGCGCGCGAGTTGCTCAAGAGACGACGCACCGCCCGGATCATCATTTTGAGCCTGCACGACTCGCGGGCCTTGGTGGAAGAAGCCATGGATGTCGGCGCTCGCGGCTACCTGACCAAGGAGACAGCCAGCCGGAATGTCACCGAGGCGGTGTGCGCCGTATATGCCGGCCGCTTCTACCTGAGTCCAGAGATCACCCATATCATGGTCGAGCGGCATCAACGGAGCGGTGGGAAGGGAGGAGTGATCAAATCGGCGCCGGCCCTGACCGCGCACGAGCGAAGAGTCCTGCAGCTCATCGCCGAGGGCCGCACGACCAAGGAGATCGCGGCCGATCTGGGCCGGGCCGTCGACACCATCCGCACCCACCGGAAAAATTTGATGGCCAAGCTGGCAATCCACAAGGAAACCGACCTCGTGCGTTACGCGGTCAAGGAAGGCATTGCGAAGCTGTAGGGCGGGGGCGCGGGCTAAGCGGGCAGGGCCAGGAGGCGAAGACCCAAGCCGGACTCATGTAGTGGAACCATGATCTTGCTCGCCAGCACGCAAACCATTCGGTGATAAATGTAGGAGCCTGCTTGCAGGCGAATTCTACTCTGTCATCGCGAGCAAGCTCGCTCCTACAACTGCATGACTCCTGCAGGTAGCGCCAAGGGCAAAGCGCCAAGCGCTGGGCGGTGGGGGCTAAGCGGTGAGGGGGTCTTGGTGAGGTTTTTGCCATCTGTCATCCTGAGCGCAGCGACCTGTCCTCCGAAGCCTTGGCGAAGGAGGAAGGATCCAGTAGGATTCTGCAGCGAGCCGCAACGGTGTCCCACTGGATTCCTCACTACGTTCAGAATGACAATCCGATTATGAAGACACCGGATTCATGCAGGCAAATGTAGGGCTGCCGCTTGCCCCTTCGACGAGCTCAGGGCCCCGAGCCCGTCGAGGGGCCGGCAGGCCGTTTGTGGAGTGGAGCGGCCCGGCGACCCAGCCTTCGCCAAAGGCTACGGCGGGCAGGCAAGCGCCGGCCCCACACGCACTATCGTTGGTTTTGGCCGCGGCGCCTCCGGCCGCGGATGCGTGTAGCGAGTCGGCCATAGCGGGTCATCGGGCCGCGTGTGCTCCTGTCCCTACTCGCCCCGGAATCCGGCCCTTCTAACCTTTTTGGGTGATTGGTAATTTCACGAGGCTAGATATAATAATCCATGGTACTTCAGAAATAAGGCGCCCCCGATGAAACAGAAACGGAAGCGGCAATCGCACATGTACGTCTATGCCCACGGGTTTGAGTCCGGGACATTGCACCGGCGCATCGTGTGGAAGAAGGCGCTCCGGATGGCGGCGGAACCGGGTGCGGCCGACGGGCCAGAGTCAGGACGCAAGAGGCGTGCAAAACACGAAGCAGAAGGCACGGGGAAATGACCGGGAAATCATCCAGCGCAGGTCGCCGGGATTCGGGCATAGCAGGATGGCTGTTGGCTCTGATCTTTGTCTGCTTGGCCGCGGGCATCGTGGCGGCCGGCCGCTATTATTACCGGAATTACGAGAGGCATTACCGCTCAGCGGTTGAGCGCCAGCTCTCCGCCATTGCGGATCTGAAGGTGGACGAACTGGCGCAGTGGCGCCAGGAACGGCTCGGCGATGGCGCCGTCTTCTTTAGGAACGCCAGTTTCTCCGGCTTCGTGCGGCGTTTATTGGAGAACCCGGAGGATGCCCAAGCCCAGCGACAGATTCAGGCGTGGGTCGAAAAATACCAGGCATCGAGTCGGTATGATCAGGTTCGCCTGCTGGACGCGCAAGGCGTCACCCGGCTGTCCGTCCCCGCCGGACTGCCCGCTGTTTCTTCCTCGGTCGCAAAAAACGTTTCAGAAGTCCTGCGGTCGGGCCAGGTGACGTTTCAGGATTTTTACCGGGGTGACAGCGACCAGGAGGTCCATCTGGCCGTCTTGGTCCCCATGCTCAACGAGTCGGACGCCGGCCATCCACTGGGCGTCCTCGTATTGCGCATCGATCCCGCAACCTATCTTTATCCTTTCATCCAGCGCTGGCCCACGCCCAGCCTGACCGCCGAGACCCTGCTCGTCCGCCGGGAAGGCAACGCGGTCGTCTTCTTGAATGAACTCCGGTTTCAAAAAAACACCGCTCTGACCCTGCGCCGACCTCTGGACCAGGTGGCACTGCCTGCGGCTCGGGCCGCCTTAAAGCAAGAAGGCATCATGGAGGGCAAAGACTACCGGGGTGTGCCGGTGGTGGCGGCTCTGCGCATCATTCCCGATTCGCCGTGGTCCCTGGTCGCCCGCATAGACGCCGCGGAAGTGTTTGCGCCGCTGCGCGCCCAGATGAGATTGGTGGTGGTGCTCATCAGCGCCCTGGTAGTCAGTGCGGGGGCCGGGGTGTGGCTGGTCTGGTGGCAGCAGCGCGTCTCGTTCTACCGAAAAATGGCGGAGACGGAAAATAAAACCAGGCGTATGGCGACGGTGGTGCGTGACTCGAACGACGCGATCACGATTCAGGACTTCGAGGGACGG
>CAZAFS010000200.1:0-5987 GCA_964484165.1 uncultured Opitutaceae bacterium
GGCCGACTGGTCGATGACGCGGTAGTCGAAGCCCTGGAGTTTGATGCGGATGCGCTGGCCTTTCATGGTGGGCAAAGAACGGGGGTTTAGGCGCGGGCCGGAGCCCGGGAGGCGGTTTCGACGATGCGGGTGAGGACGGACGCCGGAACCTGGTCGAAGTGCGACGGCTCCATCGAATACGAGGCGCGGCCCTTGGACAGCGAGCGGATGTCCGTGGCGTAACCGAACATGGTTTCGAGCGGCACCATGGCGGTGATGATGCACGCGCCCTCGCGCTGATCCATGCCCTGGATGTGGCCGCGGCGGCGGTTGATGTCGCCCATGATGTCGCCCTGGTACTCCTCGGGGACGGTCACCTCGATCTTCATGATCGGCTCCAGCAGGATGGGCCGGGCCTTGGCCATGGCGTCCTTGAAGGCGAAGATGCCGGCCATCTTGAAGGCCAGCTCCGAGGAATCGACCTCGTGGAAGGAACCGTCGACGATCCGGGCCTTGAAATCGATCACCGGGTACCCGGCCACCGTGCCGTTGTTAGCGGCCTCGAGGATGCCCTCGGTGACCGGCTTGATGTATTCCTTCGGAATCGTACCGCCCACGATCTCGTTGATGACCTCGACGCCCTTTCCCTTCCCGTTGGGCTCGATCTTGACGCAGGCGTGCCCGTACTGGCCGCGGCCGCCCGACTGGCGGATGAACTTGCCCTCGCCGTCGGCGTGGCCGGTGATGCTTTCGCGGTAGGCGATCTGCGGCTTGCCGGCGTCGGCCTCGACCTTGAACTCGCGGAACATCCGGTCGCGGATGATCTCGAGGTGGAGCTCGCCCATGCCGGCGATGATGACCTGTCCGGTCTCGCCGTCGGTGAAAGTGCGGAAGGTGGGATCCTCGGCGGACAGCCGCTGCAGGGCGTGGCCCATTCTTTCCTGGTCGGCCTTGGACTTGGGCTCGATCGACATCGAGATGACCGGCTCCGGGAAGGTCGGCGGTTCCAGCCGGATGTCGGCCTCGTCGTCACACAGGGTGTCGCCGGTGATGACATCCTTGAGGCCGATCACCGCGCAGATGTCGCCGGCGTATGCCACGTCAATCTCCTCCTTGTCCATCGCGCGCATGAGCAGCAGGCGGGAGATACGCTCATTGCGCCGGGTGCGCGGGTTGTAGACCGACTGCCCCCTGCGCAACTTGCCCTGGTAGACGCGGACGAAGATGAGGCGGCCGACGAAAGGATCGCTCCACAACTTGAAGGCGAGCGCCACCGTCTTGGCGCGGTCGTCCGCCTTGGCGAAGGCCTCCTGGCCCTCGCCGTTTTGACCCTTGGTCGGCGGCAGTTCGAGCGGATTGGGCAGGTAATTGACCACGCAATCGAGCAGGCGCTGCACTCCCTTTTTCTTGAAGGCCGAGCCCGGGATCACGCCGCAGAACTTGAGCGAAAGGGTCGCCTTGCGGATGCCGATCATCAGCTCGTTGACACTGATTTCGGCGCCCTCGAGGTATTTGTGGGCGATGCCGTCGTCACAATCCGCCACCGCCTCGATGAGCTTCTCGCGGTACTTCTTCGCGTCGGCGAGCAGGCGGGCCGGGATCGCCCCGATCTTGGGGTTGAGCCCGAGGGGATCGGACGGGTCCTCCTCGAAAAAGTAGGCCTTCATCTGCACCAGATCGACCAAGCCCTCGAACTTCTCCTCCGCGCCGATGGGCAGGAACAGGGGGTGCGCGTTGGCGCTGAGTTTCTTGCGCATCTCCTCCACGCACGCAAAGAAGTTGGCGCCGACGCGGTCCATCTTGTTCACGAAGGCCAGGCGCGGCACGCGATATTTGTTGGCCTGGCGCCAGACCGTCTCCGATTGGGGCTGCACGCGCCCCACGGCGCAGAAGACCGCGACCGCCCCGTCCAGCACCCGCAGCGAACGCTCGACCTCGGCGGTGAAGTCCACGTGTCCCGGCGTGTCGATGATGTTGATGCGGTGTTTGATGGGCACGAACGGACCGACCGAGGGGATCCACGCGCAGGAAATGGCCGCCGCCGTGATGGTGATCCCGCGCTCCCGCTCCTGTTCCATCCAGTCGGTGACGGTGGTGCCCTCGTGCACCTCGCCCATCTTGTGGACCGCCCCGGAGTAATAGAGAATGCGCTCGGTCGTCGTCGTCTTGCCGGCGTCGATGTGCGCTGCAATGCCGATGTTGCGCGTCCACTCCATCGGGGCGGAGCGCTGCGGCGCATTGGCGGCAGACAGCTTGGCCTTGTCGGTGACGATCTGGAGGGTGGCGGACATGGGCGAGACGACGCTGGTCACCAGCGGAGATGGGCGAAGGCGCGGTTGGCCTGGGCCATCTTGTGGGTGTCTTCCTTCTTTTTGACGACCGTCCCCGTGTTGTTGTAGGCGTCGACCAGTTCGGCGGCGAGCGCCTCCTGCATCGGCTGGCCCTTGCGGCTGCCGGCCGCGTTGACGATCCAGCGGAGCGCGAGGCTCTCCTGGCGTTCGTAGGAAATCTCGACCGGCACCTGGTAGGTGGCGCCGCCGACGCGCCGGCTCTTCACTTCGAGGCGCGGGCGCGCGTTCTCCAGCGCGCCGATGAGCATGTCGACCGGGTCGCCCTTGCCGAGCTTCTCGCTCACGCGCTCAAACGCCCCGTAGACG
Source organism: uncultured Opitutaceae bacterium (assembly GCA_964484165.1). GTDB lineage: Bacteria > Verrucomicrobiota > Verrucomicrobiia > Opitutales > Opitutaceae > Fen-1467. The sequence continues at coordinate 2,637 of CAZAFS010000200.1, forward strand.
ATGCGCTGGGAAAGGCTCTTCTTGCCCCGCTCCATGATAACGTTGATGAGATGGGCCACCAGCGGGCTGCGATAACGAATGTCCGGAATGGCTTCCCGCTTCTGCGCTCTGTGACGACGTGACATGGTTCGGCTCCTCCTTAGACGCTGGCGGGCGCGGGTGCGGGCGCCGCCGCCGGCTCGGCCGCCACCACCGGTTTGGCTCCGGGTTTCGGACGCTTGACTCCGTACTTCGAGCGGCTCCGGCGGCGTTTCTCGACCCCCGTCGCGTCGAGCGTACCCCGAACAATGTGGTAACGGACGCCGGGCAGATCCTTCACGCGGCCACCCCGGACGAGCACGATGGAGTGCTCCTGGAGGTTATGCCCCTCGTCGGGAATGTACGAAATGACTTCATAACCGTTCGTGAGTCGCACCTTGGCCACCTTGCGGATTGCGGAGTTGGGCTTCTTGGGCGTGCGGGTCATCACCTGCACACAGACGCCGCGGCGGAACGGGTTGCCCTGCAGGGCGGGCGCCTTGGACTTGGCGCGGACCCGCCGGCGGCCCTTCCTCACGAGTTGGTTGATGGTTGGCATATAAAGACTTGGGATAATTGGCTGAGATGGATGGAAAAGGCGCAAACGCTACCAGAGGGGGTACCTGCGGCAAGCGTTTTTAGCGAAAAAAAGACAATCCGCGAAATCTGGGATTTGGCCCCCAAACTCGCGGTCCAAAAAAGCGTTCATCAACAGATGCTGACAACGCGGTGCTGAGAGAGAAAAAGGACGGTCAGGGAATCATGCCCGAATACCGCAATGCAAGGCCAAAGTTGCGCCGCCGCCCGTGTTGCTTACGCCGGTCTCCCCAGACCCGCCCGGCCGGCGGAAAACGCCTAACATTGCCCGCCCCAGGAATCTGCGCCCCGGCGCGGTTTTGGCGGCCGCCATCGCGGTCAGTTCCGGCCCCCACCCCGCAGCCGAGCGGCGGGTTCCTCCGTTGGCGGAGGTCTCTGGAAATTCGTTTACGCGACGCGGGCAATCTTCTTTGTTGGCCCTCATGCCAGCCCCCGCGAATACCCTGCTGGTCGTGGGCGCCGGTCCGGCTGGTCTCATCGCCGCGCTTGAAGCGCAGCGCGCCGGCTACGCGGTCACCATGCTCGAAAAAGACCCCGTCTATGTCGGCGGGATTTCGCGCACCGTGCGCTACAAGGAGAACCGCTTCGACATCGGCGGGCACCGTTTCTTCAGCAAGAGCGGGGAAATCACCCACTGGTGGAAGGAGCGCCTGCCCGACGATTTCATCCGGGTCTGCCGCATCTCGCGCATCTTTTTTCGCGGCCGGTTCTTTGACTACCCGCTCAAACCCTGGAACGCGCTCCGCAACCTCGGCCTGCTCACGAGCGCGGCCTGCGTGCTGAGCTACCTCCGGGCCCGCCTTCTTCCGCGCCGGCCGGAGCGGTCATTCGAAGACTGGGTGTCCAACCGCTTCGGCCGCCGGCTGTTCAACATCCTCTTCAAAACCCACACCGAAAAGGTCTGGGGCCTGTCCTGCGCGCAGCTCAGCGCCGACTAGGCGGCCCAACGCATCCACGGACTGTCGCTCCTCGAAACGGTCCTCGATGCCTTCCGGGGTCCCGCCCGCCATCAGGGTCCCGCCGTCGTCAAGACGCTCATCGAAACCTTTGACTACCCGCGCCTCGGCCCGGGCCAGATGTGGGAGAAGGCCGCGGCCGATTTTCAGGCGGCGGGCGGGCGGCTGCTCCTGGGCATGCAGGTCACCCGCCTGCGACGGCGCGATGCCCGGGTCGTGAGCGTGGAAGCCGTCGACGCCAGCGGGACGCCGCGGCAGTTTGCCGCCGACCCTTTCATCGTCTCGATGCCGCTGCGCGAGACGGTGCTGGCGCTCGATCCCACGATGCCGCCGGAGGCCGCCGCCGCCCGCCGGCTCAGCTATCGCAACTTTCTCACCGTGGCGTTGGTGATAGCGGGCGGGAATCCGTTTCCCGACAATTGGATCTACGTCCACGAACCCTCCATGAAGCTCGGGCGGATCCAAAATTTCCGGAACTGGAGTGCCGCCATGATCGGCCACCCCGGCACCACCTGCGTCGGGTTGGAGTACTTTTGCTTGGCCGGTGACGCCCGCTGGAGCCGGCCTGACGACGGACTCATCGGGCTCGGAAAGCGCGAGCTCGCCCAACTGGGATTGGTGCACCCCGATCAGTTCAAGGACGGCACGGTGGTCCGCATGGAGAAGCCTATCCCGTCTATGATCCGGGTTATCAGCACAACGTGGACGTTGTCCGCCTGGCGCTGGCCCCGTTGACCAATCTCCAAGTGGTCGGGCGCAACGGCATGCACAAGTACAACAACCAGGATCATTCCATGATGACCGCGTTGCTGGCGGTCCGGAACCGGCAAGGCGGCCGGTTCAATCTCTGGCACGTCAACACCGACGCCGAATATCACGAGGACGAGGAGGTCCGCGATCCCCACCCCGCCGAGGGGCGCCAGGTTCCGCGGCCGCTCGCGGTGGACGGGCTTTAGCCGCCGTGGCCTAGCCCAGGCTGGTGTCCGCGGCACCCTCCCCACCCCGCCGTCATCGGAGCGAGATGCTCCCCAGGCGGGTGATCGCGCCGGGCGGGACGCGGATCGGCGCCACCAAAAATGGCGCCCGGCCTGGGAAGGCCGGGCGCATGACACCAGGAGCTAAGCTCAACTGATGTCATTTTGGCGGGAGGGATCACTAGAGTCGGGAAGCCGGCGCCGGATTACAAGGTTTTTTTCTCGCGGTTGGCGGTCGTGCGACCGGTGTCGAAACCTCTGCATCATAGAACCAGCCGCCGCGATGATCGCGGGTCGAAATCCCGCGCGCGCCTGATTTCTCCCGTCTCCTCCCGCGAACGGTACCTCCGCGAAAACTCCGGCGACGGATCAACCGGCGGCGAATGGTTCACGCGCCGCCGGCCGCTGGTCGGACGCGGCGCGTCCCCCCAAAGCCGAAGCCGCGGACGAAAGTCCGCGGCTTCGCGAGTAACACGCGGGCCGGGTGCCGCCCGCCGGACGAAAACCTCAGCCCGCCTCGGACGCCGCCTTGATTTCCTCGATCGGCGGCAGTTCGGCGCCAAAGGGCAGCGTGATGCGCAGCTGCTTGTACTTCGGCAGGCCGGTGCCGGCCGGGATGAGATGACCCATGATGACGTTTTCCTTGAAGCCCTTGAGCAGGTCCACCTTGCCAAGCGTCGCGGCGTCGGTGAGCACGCGGGTGGTCTCCTGGAACGACGCGGCGGAGATGAAGCTCTCCGTCTCGAGCGAAGCCTTGGTGATGCCCAGCAGGATCGGCTCGGCCTCGGCGGGTTTGCCGCCGGCCT
>CAZAFS010000201.1:0-5955 GCA_964484165.1 uncultured Opitutaceae bacterium
CGCTACCAGCTCTGGTACTTCACGACGAACGTGACGCGCGTCGTGCCGGTGCTGGCGCGGCTGCGCGACGAGTTCACCTGGCCGGAGGGCGTCACGCAGATCCTCGACGTCGATCCCATGAGCATGGTGTGAGGCGGCCGCCCCGGGCGGCGGGGATGAGATTCTGCCTTTAAAAGTCCGCCCGTATCTGCGTAATCCGCGGTAGCCAATCTCATGCGCATCTATTTCATGGGGATCTGCGGCACGGCGATGGGCCAGGGCGCGCTGCTCGCGCGGGCCGCCGGCCACGAGGTGCTGGGCGCCGACCGCGGCGTCTACCCGCCGATGAGCACGGTGCTCGCGGAGGCCGGCATCACGGTCCACGAGGGCTACGACCCCGCCCGCCTGGAAAAGATCGCCCCCGACCTCGTCGTCATCGGCAACGCCATGTCCCGCGGGCACCCCGAAATCGAGTGGCTGCTCGACACCCGCGCGCTGGCCTGGACCTCGCTGCCGGCGCTGCTGCACGACCTCGTCCTCCGGCACCGGCGCAACATTGTCGTGGCCGGGACGCACGGCAAGACGACCACCACCGCGCTCACCGCCTTCCTCCTGCGCGCCAACGGCCGCGACCCGGGTTTCCTCATCGGCGGGGTGCCGCAGGATCCGCCCACCGGCAGCCACCTCGGCGCGGCGGCCGACCCCTTCGTGATCGAGGGCGACGAGTACGACAGCGCGTTCTTCGACAAGCGCAGCAAGTTCATCCACTACGCGCCGCACATCGCGGTGCTCAACAACCTCGAGTTCGACCACGCCGACATCTTCCGCGACCTGGCCGACGTGCAGCGCACGTTCAGCCATTTCACGCGGCTGGTGCCCCGCACCGGCTTCGTGGTGTTGAACGGCGACGATGCCAACCTGCGCGCGCTCGGACCGCTGGCGTGGACGCGGGTCGTGCGGGTGGGCACGGGCGAGGGCAACGACCTGCGCATCACCGGCTTCACCGAGGATGCCGCGGGCGCCGCGTTCGGGATGGTGTGGCGCGGCACGCCCTGGGCCGAGGTGCGCTGGGCGCTGCCCGGAATCTTCAATGCCCGCAACGCCGCCATGGCGGCCGTCGCCGCCGGACTCGCGCTCAATCCGGCCCGGCCCGCCGCGCTGCGCCTCGACGCCCTGGCGGGGTTCCGGCCGGTGCGCCGCCGGCAGGAGGTGCGCGTGAGCGCGCCGGCTCTGACGGTGATCGAGGATTTCGGCCATCACCCGACGGCGCTGGCCGAGACCCTGCGCTCGCTGCGCGCACGGTATCCCGGCGCCCGCCTCACCGTGGCCTTCGAGCCGCGCAGCAACACCGCGCGCACCCGGGTGCTGCAATCCGGCTTCGCCCGCGCCCTGGCCCTCGCCGACGAAGTCTATCTCGGCGCGGTGAGCCGCGCCGCGGCGCTCGCCGAGGAGGAACGATTCGACCCCGAGGCGGTCGTCCAGCAGCTCGAAACGCAGGGCGTCAGCGCCCAATGGTTCCCGGACAACCGTGCCCTCTGCGAGCGGCTCATGGCGGAGACATCGCCGGGGGGCGGATCGCGGGTCGTGGTCTTCTTCAGCAACGGCAGCTTCGACGGCATCATCGACCGCTACGCCGCCGCGGTGAAACCGTAGGGCGGACGAGGGGTGCTGGGCCCGAATGTCATTGCGAGGAGCCTCGCCGCTGCAGCGGAGCGACGAAGCAATCGAGTTCTCAGATCGGCGGGACCCGCGCGATTGAAAAGCTGGATCGTTATCCTCCTTCGCCCCTTTCGACAGGCTCAGGGCTACGGAGGACGGGCTGGCCCGCTGGTGCGGGCCTCGCGATGACAAAGGCGGGCGCACCCGCCACCCGGCAATGACTGGCCTTGACGTGGCGCGCGAGGTATGGGGAAGTCTGGGGCTGACACCCGACCGAGCCATGAAAGCACTCACCCGATTTTTCCTGATCCTGATTGCGTTTGCCTTCGCCCGGCCGGCGGCGCAGGCCCTGCCCGATGCCGCCGCCACCGCCGGCCGCCTCATCCTGCGGCATAATGCCGATGCCGTGGTCGCCGTGAAGGCCACCGTGATCCTGAAGGTGACGATGGACGACCATTACGTGCCGCCGCAGGAAAACAAGGTCGACATTCTGGGCACGGTGATCGCGCCGACGGGCCTGACCGTGGCGTCGCTCAGCAGCATCGATCCCCGGGCCCTCTTCGAGGTGTTTCGCTCCAAGATGCAGGGCGGCGGCTCCGGCCTGCAGCTCGGCCAGACGGAGTTCAATGACATAAAGCTGCGATTTGGCGACGGCACGGAGGTGGCGGCCAAGATCGTGTGGCGGGATGCCGACCGGGATCTGGCCTTCCTTGCGCCGACCGGCACGCCGGGGCGCACCTACGCCTTTGTGAACCTGGGGGACGCGCCCGCGGGGGCGGTGGTGCTGGCCGACTATTATGAGGTGTCGCGGATGCCGGAGGGACTGCTGCGCGCGGCGGTCGTGCGGCCCGCCACGGTCATCGGCATCATCGAGCGGCCGCGGCGCCTGTTCCTCGTCGACACCGAAGGCCTGGGCTGCCCGATCTTCGACCCACAGGGTCATGTGCTGGGAATCATGCTGCACTTCATGACCAAGGGCGTGCCCTCGGGCAACGCGGTGGTGCCGGCCGGCGACATCGCCGACAGCGCCAGCCAGATCTCGCAGCTCTGAGGCGCGGCGGCGCCCGCCGCGTCATTGCGCGGTCTTGGCGGCTTTGCGGACCGCCGGCAGCGCCCCGCCGGGCCGGGCGGAAAGATCGTAGGTGGCGCAGCCGGTGATCATGACGCGGGCGAATTCGCCCACCGGGAGCTCGCGCGACACATAGACGCGGCCGTCGATGTCGGGCGCGTCGGCCTCGCTGCGGGCCACGCCGGGTTCCTCGACCAGCACCGGGAGAACCCGTCCGATGCTGGCGCGGCCGACGGCGGCCGCGATGCCCTGCTGAAGCGCCATCAGCCGGCGCCAGCGGCGCTCCTTCTCCTTCGCGGGGATCTGGCCGGGCAGCTTGGCGGCGCGCGTGCCCTCCTCGCGCGAGTAGCGGAAGACGCCCAGGCGCTCGAACCGCGTTTCCCCAATGAAGGCGCACAACTCGTCCACGTCAGCCTCGGTTTCGCCGGGGAAGCCCACGATGAAGGTGGTGCGCAGCGCGATGCCGGGGATGCCGGCGCGGATGCGGCCGACGAGGTCGCGGATGTAGGCCCCGTCCGTTTCGCGCTGCATCGCCCCGAGCATGCGATCGCTGATGTGCTGCAGCGGCATGTCGACGTAGCGCGCGACCTTGGGGCAGTCCGCGATCGTGCGGATAAGCTCGTCGCTCCAATGGGCCGGGTGGGTGTAGAGCAGGCGGATCCAGAAATCGCCCGGGATGGCCTGAAGCTGGCGCAGCAGGGTGGTGAGCGCGGCGCCGCGCGAGGAGTCGACTTGCGTCCGCGGGTTGGGCCGCTGCGCCCAGGAGTCCATCCCGAAGAACGTGGTGTCCTGGGAAATGAGATTCAGCTCCCGGACGCCCTCCGCCACCAGCTGCCGCGCCTCGGCGACGACGCTTTCGACGGTGCGGCTGCGATGCCGGCCGCGGATCTGCGGAATGATGCAGAAGGTGCAGGGGTGGTTGCAGCCCTCGGCGATCTTGACGTAGGCGTAATGCCGCGGCGTCAGCCGGAAGCGCGGCGTATCGTAGTCCGGGATGAAGGTCGAGCGCGGAGTGACATGGCTCAGGGGCGCGCCTTTCTCGCCCCGCTCCTGCTTGTAGAGTCCCTCGATGACAGGCGCGACCTTGGTGATCTGATCCAGGCCGATGAAGGCATCGACCTCGGGCAGGGCGCCGGTCAGGTCCTTGGCGAAGCGCTGCGCCATGCAGCCGGCGACGATCAGTTTCTGCGTCTTCCGGCGCTTGCGCAGGCCGCGCTGCCGGTGCGCCTCGAGAATGTGGCTGATCGACTCCTCTTTCGACGAGTCGATGAACGAGCAGGTGTTGACGATCACGACGTCGGCGGACGCGGCCTCGGGCACGACCTCCATGCCGGCCTGCTGCAGGTGGCCGACCATGATCTCGCTGTCGACGAGGTTTTTGGCGCAACCCAGGGAGATGAGGCTGACCTTGATCATCGGCGGACTAAGCCGGACTCATGCAGACCAATGTAGGGCTGCCGCCCCTCGACAGGCTCGGGGCCCTGAGCTTGTCGAACGGGCTTGTCGGCCGGCCGTTTTGCGATCGACCCGGCCCGGCGACCCAGCCTTCGCCAAAGGCTACGGCGGGCAGGCTGAGCGCCGGCCCTACCTGCACCGTTCGGTTCGGGCCCTTTTCTCGAGGAAACCAGGTTCAATTGAATTGTTACGACTAAGGGGCGCGGAAAACAAAAAGGCCGCGGCGGGCCGCCGCGGCCGGACAAGAGGGCGCCGGCTTCAAGCCTTGGCCACCTTGGCCAGCTTGGCGGCCTTGGTCTGCTTGACGCGCTGCTTGCGGCGCTTCAGGTAGGCGAGGCGGCGCTGACGTTTGATCACTTTGTTGGTTTGTTGGCTCATGAGAATGGATTCGGGAAGGGCTGGGGTGTCTCAAACCGCGCCCGGCGAGTCAAGCGTGGCGCGTGGGTCTCCGGCGGGGCCCGCGAGCAGCTCCCCGCCCCGGATACGGTCGCCTTCGCGCCGCCAGCGGTAGATCAGCGCGCTCACGGGCCGCTTGAATTGCTTGAACAGCGCGGGCGCCTCGCGTTTCTGTAGCGTCAATTCCGTCACGCCGACGGCGTCGCAGCTCAGCACCTTGGCGAAGCCCTTGTACAGGCGCGGCGCGCCGATGACGCGCGCCAGGCCGGTTCCGGTGTCGGCGGCCGTGGGGTGCCGCTCCAGCGCCAGGAAACTGTAGGGCAGGCTGCGCAGGTCGATGCCCGCGCGCTGGCCGAACTTCACCCAGTGGGAGTCGGCGAAGATCGCCGGCGGCGGCGGCGCAAAATGGTGGCACCAGTGCCGGGCGTTCGCGGGCGCGAGCAGGCCGCAGGCGGCCTGGTGGGTACAGGGCGCAACGAGGCGGAACCGCCCGCGGAGCTGCTCGCGGATCTCGATCAACGCCCGGCTGCAGTCCTGCGTGCCGGGCTCGACCCACAGGATGGCGTCGGCGCGGGTGGCGAGCCCGCGCAGCGCCAGCAGCTCGCCGGCGGGCAGTTCGTTGAGCACATGGCTGATGACCAGCAGGCCGATGGGTTCATCGCCCGCCAGGAACCCGGGCGTGACGTGGGCGACGCGAAGTTTCGGAAAGCGGGTCTCGGCGGCCCCGGCGGCGAAGTCGGCCGCCAGCCCGGATTGGTCCCAGACCCGCAGCGTGTCGACCCGCTCGGGGCCGAGCCAGTCCACCACGCGCCGCCCGGCCACGCCGCTGCCGCAGCCCCAGTCCAGCACGGCCCGCGCGGCCGGCCGCCAGCTGCGCTGGTCGAGCTCGCGCAGGACGGCGTCCCACTTCCAGCCGATGCGCTCGCCGTAGGTGAGGTCGTAGTTGGCTAAATCTTGGCGGGATGTCCAGTACGGGCCCGGCGCGGTCCGGCCGGAGAGAAACAATTGCCGCAGCCGGTCCAACACCGCCCAATCGAGCTGTTCCCAGGTCATGGCCGCGTCCGGTTGGCGCGTTGGTAACGTATTACGTTACAAACTCCGTTGGGGCCGCCGGGCGGCCGCCGGTGACTCCGGCTGGCTCCGGTCCCGAAAAGATCGCGGACTTGTCAACTATTAGTTGACAACTCCGCAATGGGGGAGCGGGAACTTCAACCGACATGGGTGGGGGAGGCCAGGGCAAAGTCCAGCCGGTCGGCGAGACGCTGGGCGCGAATGCCGTAAAACGCGGCGAAATCCCGGACTCGCGTCGCGGCGGCGTCGCGGTCGCCGGGCTCGGCCCGGCGCACGGCCGCGATCATCAGGTTCTTCGCGGTGTGCTCGGTGGAGATGAACTCGAA